>NZ_NFKD01000023.1:0-59005 GCF_002160215.1 Bacteroides sp. An19
ACCGTGGTATAGACGGGAACAAGAAAATCAAGGGACGGAAAGAGCACATCATAGTCGATACGCTCGGCCTTCCGTTAGCCGTCGCAATCCATGAAGCCAACCTGCATGACAGCAAGGGCACCCCACAAGCCATAGAAAAACTCGCTTATAAATTTCCGCGCTTGGTTAAAATATTGGCGGATGGAGGCTACAGGGGAGATTGGGCTGATTGGGTCAAGAAGAAATTCGGATGGATATTGGAGGTCGTACTCAGACCGGACGAATGTCCATCCAAATTTCAAGTACTGCCCAAACGCTGGATTGTGGAACGCTCTTTCTCATGGTTGGAAAACTTCAGAAGGCTGACCATCGATTATGAATTCCTTGCTGAAACCGCAGAAGCTATGGTACAGATTGCATTCATACAAATCATGCTTAACAAATTTATCGAATGAAATCAAAACAGCTTCTTAAACCATTTCTGGAAAATGTTATAAGGGACTTTGTTCTTGACACAAAACGACTGGAGAGATTCTCCATGAGGCAAAGCCTCGGTCTGGTACTGAAAGTAAAACCTTTCAAGATCTTCACTGCTATACATAATTCTATAAATTTGGTTGGCAGCGAAGTTACCCATTTCAATCAATAGCCATTTTTTGACTACTTACAGAAATATCTTGCTAAAAAATCATCTGGTGTCATAACCGGAAGTTTAGACAAGGAAAAGTCTTTAACATTTCGGGTAACAATGACACTTACGTTTTCTTTTATAGCTGAACAATACTGCAACGCATCCTCAAAATCATCAAAACCGGAAGACAGCGCATTGTCAACAGTTTGTTCATCAGCTAAAGTTACATGCGAAAGTTTACGCAAATTAGATAAGAGTATACGTAATTCTTCAATAGGATGTTTTCGAAGGACATAAGCTGCTGTGGCATAAGTCAAAGGAGAGATATATAAAGACAATTCCCTTTTATAGACCAACGTAAACAATTTTACAGCAGCAGGATAGAACCTTTCACGCTTATCCAGCAAATCTATTACAACATTTGTATCAAGAAATGCCCTTTTCATTGATGCTTCTGTTCTAAATGACCATAATAGGCTTTCCGTCCGTTGATGTCGTCATCATCTACCGGAGCCCCAGCTCCTAACAGACTCAATACAATATCCGGAATTTCTTCCGTCTCTTCTCTTGAAGAGGTGAGACGCGAAAGAAAATCTTCAATAATGGAAGAAAGGCTTTTCCCTTCTGCTGTAGCGTATGCTTGCGCCTTGTCTACCAATTCCTTGTTCAGTCTGATTGCTGTCGTTGCCATAGCTTTATCCCTTTTCTGCAAAAATAAAAATTATTTTTGTTATAAGCAAGGAGTATATTTCAAAATCAGTCTCTTCCAAACAAATCCCTCGTATAAACCTTTTCCTGTACATCATCCAGACAAGCGTCATAGCGGTTGGCGATAATCGCCTGGCTCTGCGCCTTGAAAACATCCAGGTCATTCACCACCTTGCTGCCGAAAAACGTACTGCCATTCTCCAGCGTAGGCTCGTAGATTATCACTTCCGCACCTTTGGCTTTCACCCGTTTCATTACACCTTGGATGCTTGACTGACGGAAGTTGTCCGAGTTTGATTTCATTGTCAAGCGGTAAACACCGATGACGCACTTTTTTTCTTCTGATGGATTGAAATCGCCACGGTTATAATAATTATAGTAACCAGCTTTGTGAAGTACACGGTCAGCAATAAAATCTTTTCTTGTTCGGTTGCTTTCCACGATAGCTTGAATCAGGTTTTCGGGCACATCGGCATAGTTGGCAAGTAGCTGTTTCGTGTCCTTAGGAAGACAATAACCACCATAACCGAAACTCGGATTGTTGTAATGAGTGCCGATTCGTGGGTCAAGACAAACACCGTTGATTATAGCCTGTGTATTGAGTCCTTTCATTTCTGCGTAGGTATCCAGTTCGTTGAAATAGCTTACACGCAAGGCAAGATAGGTATTGGCAAAAAGTTTCACCGCTTCGGCTTCCGTTGTACCCATGAACAAGGTGTCAATGTTTTCCTTTATTGCTCCTTCCTGCAATAATTCCGCGAATGTGTGGGCTGCTTCATCCAGCCGTTTATCCCCTTCGGGTCTGCCTACGATGATGCGGCTGGGATAGAGGTTGTCATACAATGCCTTGCTTTCGCGCAGGAATTCGGGTGAAAAAATGATGTTGTCGCACTGCATTTTCTTGCGGATGCTTTCGGTATAGCCTACGGGAATGGTGCTCTTAATCACCATGATGGTGTGCGGATTGACACTCTTTACCAGTTCAATGACTTCTTCTACATGGCTGGTATCGAAATAATTCTTTACCGGGTCGTAATTAGTAGGTGCTGCAATCACCACAAAATCTGCATCACTGTATGCCTTTGCTCCGTCCAAGGTTGCGGTCAGGTTCAAATCTTTCCCGGCAAGATACTTTTCAATGTATTCGTCCTGGATGGGTGACTTGCGTTGGTTGATCAAGTCTACCTTTTCGGGTATCACGTCTACAGCCGTTACCTGATGGTGTTGTGCCAAGAGCGTGGCAATGGAAAGTCCTACGTAACCTGTTCCGGCTACGGCTATTTTTATATTCTTCATATCGGTAAGTTTATGTTGTTCTATTGTGGTTGTAGGCAATCGCTCATGCTTTTTAGGGATATATACTGCATCGGCAGTTGCAGTATATATTCATCAGCAGTTGCAGTATATATTCATCAGCAGTTGCAGTATATATTCATTTTTCGTGGATACTATCCTGTATGGTCTGTTCTGCCTGCCGCGCGTTCGGGGCGATGAGGTTCTTGCCGCCGTTGATGATGCAGGCAGACTTGGAGTCTTCCTACCCGTGTAGCTTGTCTGGCTCATCGTGATACTCCTTGAGCATTATCCGACGGTTTCAGCCATTCCAGGAAATCGAAGATGTTGGGTTCGTCCAGGTAGATGCCCATGCCGGCATAGCTGGCTTCATCAGGGTCTTCCGGGATGGTATACAGGTCTTCGTAAAGGCTGATCCGTCTGCCGAACGGTGTGGTGAAGTAGACCTGCCTTGCTGCCTCATGCTCCTTTTTAAAGATGTCGCTCCAGATGGTCTCCCCGTTCCAGCCGGCTGCGGCGTCATCCGTAAGCCGGACAGCAGGGCCGCTGATGTATGCCTTGTCCTTATAAAAGACGAGCTGGGCGGCGAGACAGCCGGTCCGGACATCCTCTGGGACAGGGCTACGGGACGTTACGTCCTTGAACAGCCTGCCGTCCCTGTGGCGCAAAGTGAATGTACGTCCGTCTTTTACGCCAATGACCGTATAGGTATCCAGCCGTTCGGAACGGACGGTATCGAGAAGGCCTGCCGCTTCCTGCAGCGGGAGCCTTTCCCACTCCTCCATTAAAGGAGCCGTCAGACGGCACTGCCTTGCCAAAGTAGCCGGCAGGGAATTGCCGTGTTTGTCCTGCCAGTTGAAGGCAAGGTCCGCCCATAACATCTGCCGGGCTGCCTGCTTTTCTCCGGCGAGCCGCAGGAACATCGGCTTGCGGCAGCGCAAGTCCGGATAGACATGCCGCAGGACCCTGTCTTCCCGTGCAAAATAGGTCAGCACATCGCTCAGACGCTGGAAGTCGCATGACAGCACGCTTTCCGTTATCCATTGCCTGAGGGCGCTGCAGGGGGCATCCGCCACAGCCTGTGACACAAGGTCGTGGACCTGTGAGGTGGCATTGGCACTCATGCCGGATCCGTCGCACCACCGGAACACCACATTGCCCAGGCTGCGGTACATGTCTTCGTAAACGCCGTCAAGCCCGATGGCGACGGTATTTTCCGTATAAAGCAGCAGGGAAAGGATAAGCCGCCCATCGAATGCCCGTGCATCCTGTTCCGCCAGATGGTGCAGCCTGACATAGATCCCATAAAAGAAAGTCACGTCGCCGTCCACGTTCATGGACGGATGGTGAAGGCGTTTCCATCGGGACTTGAACTGGTCTATCGTATGCATTTTATTTCAGGTGACAAGTTAACGGGTTGACAAGTTGACGAGGTTTTAGATGCCATTAGTGTAATCAGAACCTTGTTGCCTTGTCAACTGATACCTTGTCAACTATAAAAACAGGATGTATTCCGGCTGTACCTCAACGGAAGCGGTCAGGAGGTTGGGGAGTCCGACGAACAGACGCCTGATGCGTGAACCCTGCAGTTTTTGCAGATATCCTTCATAACCGTCCAGGAAACCGCCGATAATACGTACTTTCCTGCCTATCATGTCGGAGGATATTTCATCCGGCGTGTAATAACGTGGACTCTCGGAGGACTCTACGGCGTGGATGAAACGCTGCATGTCGGCATCCCTTACCGTCATGGGGATCCTGTAGCCGCCACGCACATAGCGGTACTGGATGGTGTTGTACGATTCAACGACTGAGTCGATGGAATGCCGGGTGTCATGCACGAAAAGCAGGTCCTGCATGAAAGGGACTTTCTCACGGCACCGTTTGCCATGCCTTACCGAAAGTTTCCACACCATCGGTGTAAAAGCCTCTATCCCCAGCTCCTTGAACAGCCTGTATGCCGGTAGCCTGGCGTTGCATCTTTTAAGGTCGCGCATGACGAACCATTTCAAACGGCCGTGTTCATCGGGCAAAGCGGCGTCTGCCGCCGGGATACCGTCCTGTATGTTAGGGTAAGATTCATTCATGGTTCAGGCAGGGACATTTCTTCTAATCCTGCAAGCTATTGTGAAATACTCAATAACAAGCAGTTATACGCGCCGGACTGTTGGCTTCTCTTTATTTTCATAAGATTGTTCCAGCTCCGTCACTGCTCCCAACAACGCCTGCATCGGTGTTGGTTTCCATGACGGATTCCATCCGTCTCATAATAGGAGATGTTCATTTTTCCCCTGGTTGAATTGTTATATATTATACGTGATACAGATTTGTGCATTTCTCACCACTGACACTAAAGGAGGTACACAGAGTCTTTTAAATTTTTCCTCTGTGGTACTCTGTGGCCTCTGTGGTGAATAGTTATGTTTCATTAAAATACATAGTCTATACCGCATATAGTATAAACTATTGTCCGTGCTAATCTGGGTTAATCCGCGTTTCAAAACAAATTCTGAATGGATAAAAAACAAGGAAGGTGTGCCGAAAAGTTAGTTTTCATTTCGGCACACCTTCCTTGTTTGAATGGGGTAGTTGTCGTTAGAAGTATAAATAACGCTGGTCGGTTACTTTACCTTTTTCACGCAGTTCGGAGATGCATTGATTTGCATAGGCTGAACTCATGGATGAGAGTGCAGATTCTTCTTTTTTAGCATCAAATTCTTCGCTGCCTTTGTTTTTGGCGTATACTTGAATCATATAGACACCTGCGTTGCCTTTGATAGGTGCCGATACCTTTTCTACGTCGGTTTTCGAAGCGTAAGCACTGATGGCAGGTTCGCTGGCATGTGTAACAGAAATGTATGCCGGGGCATTGAACGTTACGTGTTTTACGCTGTCGCTTACGGCATCTTTCATTTCTTTTATTTGTGCCAGGCTGTTGAAGTCCTTCATTTGTCCCATCAATTGTTCGGCTTTCTTGTTGCGGATGATTTCGTTACGCAGCATGTTTGCTACTTTGTTGATGTTGACGTAACCTTTTTTGTTGATGGCTTCTACGCCTACCATAATCATGTGATCATTGTCTCCACATTCGTAAAGCGGAGAAACTTCGCCAGCTTTAGCGTTGAAAATCCATCTCAAGGCTTCCTGGGTAGAGTGGATGTTGCCTACGTAGTGTGCATCGCTGGTGAAATCGGAACGTGGAATTACTGTGTAACCGGCTTCTTCTGCGTTCTTTTTCATGTCTTCCAGCGTTGTGTTCTGTGCTACGAACTGGCTGAATTTGTTATAAGCATCATTGTATGTTTCTTTGCTGAATTCAACCGGGCATTTGATAACGGCTACATCATATTTCGGTTTCATAGCCTTTTTGCTCATTACCTGAAGAATCAGGTTGGCTTGTCCTACTTTCAGGTTCTTCAGTTCGTTTACCGGCTGGTTGATAAGTGTCTGGATGTACTTCAAGTTGTCAGCATCCAATGCAGCACCTTCCCAGCTCATGGCATTCACCCATGTAGCTTCGCCTGTCTGTCCGTATGCTTTTGCCACTTCTGCAAAGTCGGCACCTCCCTTGATAGCATTGAAAATGCTGTCTGCCAGTTCGGTACGTCTTGTTTCTGTGTCTGCCATTACCTGAATCTGACGGAATTGGATAGAGTCGGGAGCCGTAGTCTTGGCAAGAATCTTGAACGTGTTGTACGAGTCATCGCCCGCATTGTAATAAGGACCGTATACTTCGTTGACTGACGCAGAGTCAAGACGGGCTGCTACATCTTGTGGCAGTGAAGTCTTGTTGATGGCTACGCCTGTATAGTTGACGGTAGAACCGGTAGAGCGGACAAATGAAGCATAGTCTGTAGTGGTTTTGTCCAGTTGGTCTGTAAATTCGGTTACTTCCTTCAATACGGCACCGCGGTCTTCGGCAGAAGGTACTACATGTACATCGATGTACTGGATGTCACGGGTCTCGACCGGTTGTTTGTAAGATTCCTTCCGTTCGTTGTATAAGTTCTTGATTTCTTCATCGGATACGGTGATGGTAGAATCGCTGATGCTGGCATAAGGAACCCCAGCCAGAAGCAGGTCGCTTTGTTCGGTGCGTCCCTTGAAAGCATCTTCTGCTGCCACCGGGTTCGAAATCAAGGATTTTGCAATCAGATTCTGGTATTTGGATGCCAGCAAAGATTGTCTCAATGTCTTTTCTACAAATGTCCAGAAGTTACCCAGTTTTTGGTAATACTCTACATATTGTGCAGGCATTTGTGATGAGCCCAGGTTGGCATATTCTACCAGGAATTTTTTCAGCATATCCTTGTCGAATGCTCCTGTCTGTGGGTTACGGAACGGAGTCTGCATCAGCAGCGGGTTCGTACCTTCATCGATGACTGCCTGAAGTTCTTTATCGGTAACAGTCAGTCCCAGTTTCTCTGCTTCTCCTGCTATCAGCTGGTTGGTGACATAAGTGTTCCATACCTGGTCTTTGACGTTTGTCAGCTGGTCTTCGTTCAACGAGTTCAGCCCGTTGGTCAGCTTGATGACTTCGCTGAATTCATCTACCATTTTTTGATACTCTTGTGCGGAGAGTTTTTCTCCATTGACTTCTCCGACGTCTTGTCTTCCCTGATGCGGCTGGAGAACTTTCCATGCATCACCCGCAATGAAAGCGAATAAGGCAAGACCGATTACGATGACCAAAAGTGGTCCTTTGCTTCTAATTGATTGTAAAGTTGCCATTTAAAGTTATTATTTTGTTTATTGTTTTTCCTTTTAGCGCACGAAGATACAAAAAATGTACGTAGCAGTGTCGTTTTTCCTCAAAAAAAATGATGTTTTCCTTATGTTTGAGGCATAACTTTCAGTTTGACCAGCTCTATTTTCGTAGCTGTGACCTTGATTATCTTGAAATGAAAATGGTTGATGTTTACTATTTCATGAGGTTTGGGAAAGCTTTGGAATTCGTGGAGAATCAGCCCTCCGATGGTTTGGTATTCGTCGCTTTCGGGCAGGTTGAGTCCGAATTCCTCGTTTGCCTTTTCAATTTCAAGCCGTCCGGAGAAAATGTATTCGTTGTCACCGATGGCTTTGGCTATGGTAGATTTGGTATCATGTTCATCTTCAATGTCACCCAGGATTTCTTCTACCAGATCTTCCATGGATACAATACCTGATGTACCTCCGAACTCATCGACTACTACGGCAAGTGACCGTTTTTGCTGCATCAACAGTTTCATCAGTTTATGGGTACTCATCGATTCGGGTACGATAGGGATGCGGCGTATGTTTTTGTGCCAGTCGGTGAGAGGCTTGAACATTTCAGAGGAATGGATATAGCCTACGATATTGTCAATGCTTTCTTTATAGACGATGATTTTACTGATGCCATGCTCGATAAATGTTTCTTTTAGTTTTTCGAGTGGAGTATCGAGTTCTACAGCTATGATTTCGGTACGGGGAATCATGCAGTCGCGTACCTTGATATTCGTAAAGTCGAGGGCATTGCGGAACAGTTCGATTTCGGTGTTGATGTTCTCCGGGTCATTCGTGTCTTTCAAGCTGTTTTCAATAAATGTGTCGAGGTCGACTTTGGTGAATGCCTTTTCTTTTACTTTTTTATCGACTTTATGTCCGGATATGCGTAAAATGCCGGTGGAGAGTGATGCCACAAGCCAGCTGATGGGATACAGGATTATATAGAAGATGAAGGCGGGTACGGCAAAAAGTCGCAACATGTGTCCTGGAAACATCTTGAACAATGTTTTGGGGATAAATTCGATGGTGAGAATCATGATTGCCGTAGAGGTCAGGATTTCGATGATTATTATCCAGGCAGCAGGCAGGGATGTACGGGGGAATGCATATTGCCCGAACAATTGTGTCATCCCGATGCAGAACATTACCAACGAGAGGTTGTTTCCTACCAGCATGGTAGACACGAAGTGATTGGCATCGTGGTAAAATTTGGAAAGAATCTGTGCCGACAAGCTATTGTCTTTCCTCATCTCGAAGCGTAACTTGCTGGAGGAGAGGAAAGCTATTTCCGTCCCTGCGAAAAAGACGGAAAGTGTCATGCATATGATTAGGTTAATGATAAGGCTCGTCATGTCACTTAATTGGTTTTCGGTTGTTGGACGGTATCTGCCGGTGCTGTATCTTCTACGGTAAAGATACCGGTATTATTGAATATTTGGTATTCGGTCATTTGCTGATTCGATTCGAATCCGTATCCGGTTAGTATTTTGTCGGGCTGTTCGATCCGGATATAGCGGTCGGAATAGATTCGTTCTTTGCCTTGGTCCCAATACATCAGTTGGGTGTCGAATTTGTCGCCCCGTTGGCTACGTATATGTACATTGCCGCGAAGTTCCCATAATTTCTTGGGTTCGTAATAAAAAGCCGTATCTGCTTTGATGCTGGCGTCTATGTGGAACAGGGTATCGAACTTTTCCAGGTAAATGCCTTTCTGGAATGCCCAATACGGGGTGTCTATCCGGCTGTAAACAAGCCATTCGGCTGTAATGATTTTATAGCGTATCATTCCAGAGTCGGAGATGTAGGTGGTTACTCCGGTGGTGCGCATGTCTGGGATGGAGTCTCCTTTTCCTACAGCTTCTGCCAGATTTTCTTTTTTCCCGCATGAAGGCAGTAAGACAACCATTAAAATTGCCCATACGGCAATCGTCAGGCACAGCGGTATCATGTATTTCTTTTGGTTCGGTTTATGTTGTATCATGTCGGTTTATCTTAAGATTATGGTTTCGTTTATCCATCCGCCCAAAATGACGGCGTTGCCTTTCTTCAGTCCCAAGCCGGCAAGTGCTTTTTCGGTAGGGATATGTTTCTGGTAGGTATTGATGAGCTGGGTTGCTTCATCGGCTGTGCTTGTATCGACTGATTGGGCTTTTTGCAGCTTGTCGATTACGGCAAAGTAAGTGCATTGGTTCAGGGTAGCTTCTTTGCACCAGTTGGGGTTCGAAGCATACATTTGCGCAATCAATATGTACGGTTTACCTTCGTCTTTATCAAGGGATATGGATTTGAGTGCATATTGTTTTGCCCGTTTCCATTGTTTGTCTTGAAACAAGACTCTTGCCGCGCGATAGCAATATTCGGCTTTGTCCGCAGGATTGGGGGCCAGCATTGCCGCCTCGTCAAAGTAGGTTATGCTTTCTTCTATTTTGCCCCTTTGATAGCATAAGCGTCCACATTCTGCTGCAAGTCCAGCTGTAGGCGTTAAGGTATAGGCGGCTTCTGAAGCCGTCAGATATACTTCTTCACCCGTGCACTTCAGTTGTCTCAGGGTAGAAAGAACCAGATTGATATATGCCAGGTCGGTTCTATGCTGTTCTATTTTGGGGGCATATAGTTTTTGTAAGTCCTCACAGGTTACACATCTGCTCTCGATAAAGCGGGTGTCTATGTAGTCTTTTGTTATCGACCATAGATGTTGCTTCTGTGGGTCGTTTATGGTGCTTTCCAAACGGAAGCGGATGTAGCGGGATGCCTTCAGGTAGTCTTGGATAAACTGTTCGATGTGTCCGGCATTTGTTTTCAACTTTTGCAGCGACAGGTCCATGAGGTCTTCCAGCATATAATAAGTGGACTTCTCTTTTTCCATGCCGATGGCTTCTTGTTCTTTTCTGTATGCCTTGTCTATATTGATGTCGGTACCCGAGAACATGACATAGTCGTGTATCTTCATCCCCAAGACGAATCCGGGGGTAACCGGTGTATGGGTCAATGTGTTCAATGAATCCAGATATTGTATGTGCTGGTCATGTATATTCATCAATTCTGTCAAGTAATCCTCTTCCTTTGTTTCGTTATCCGAATCGGCAATCAGTGCACGCAGGATTTGGGTGCCATCGGTGTAGATATTGGGAGATGCCCAGGGGGCTTCGGTAAATACTGATTTCCATGGGCTGTAGGCTTGGGCAAAATCATTTTTTTGCAGATATGTTTTATACAGGGCAATATGCTGTATGCACCGGACACTATCTTCACCGTGTCCGAAGCGTGAACCATCTTCTATTCCTTTTTGTGCATTGGCTGAAAGGGAACAGAGGAGCCATATTACCAATAAACCTGCATACTTCATGGCATTGCGGATAACCGCTTCCTTAGTTGACTTTCCATTTCATGAACCAGCGTTCGTTGAAGGTCAGGCCCAACTTGATGACAAAGCGGTTCTCTGATAATACATTGGCAACTGAAGGCTGCACGCGTACATATTCTCCTGTCAGGCTTAAGACAGTCTTGTATTGAAATACATTGAGAGGGAATCCGAATCCGGCACTGACACTGTATTCGGAAGGACCTTCGAATTGGGGAAGCTTCAGGTAAGGAGTGGCATAATTGAAGCCTACGCGGTAACGTACCCGTGCCAAGTAGTTTCTTCCGATGGGGTTGGGCAGGTATTCGGCTCCTATCGCGATTTTGCTGCGGTCTTTATACATATCGGTCTGGTTGTTGTATTTTACCGAACCCCATTTTTGCAGGGTATAGTCGGCACCGATGGTCAGCCTGTTTTTATGCATATATGCCACACCGGCACCGAATGTGTGCGGAATGCCATACGAATCGTATATGTTCGTTTCGTTTGTTGTAGAATAATTCGAATTGTCGGTAACTTGAATGCCTCGCGTGTCGGTCGAGTTCAGGGTATGTCCCAGTTCGTACACCAAGCCCAGTGTCAGGTTGTCAGTCTTGTTGATCTTCTGGGTGTATTGCAAGCCAAAATTGGCCACATAGCTTTTTACCCTGACTTCGTTGTAGACAATGGTCTGGTCGCTGGTAGTGTTGAATCCTACACTGGACTGGTAATTGAGCGAGCCGTACATGTATCCGGCACTTGCTCCGATAGAAAGGTTATCCAGTATCTTGAATCCCAGCCCTGCGGTAATCTGTTGCAGACCTCCGTCGCCATAAAATGTATTGGTAGCCGTATAGCTTTCGCTTCCTTCTACAGGGGTAGTGGTCGAAAAGTTATATCCTACGTTCGAAAACGGAGTGAATCCGACGGCAATACCCAAGCGCTTGTGCAGGCGGAACTGCATGGCGATATAGTCAAAGCTGGAGTTCTTGGCATTGGAACTGATGCCGTTTTCCTTGTAGTTCGAACTTTTCAGGCTCATTCCCATATCGAACATGAACGAAAGAGAGTCGACCGAAGATATGGATGCCGGATTGGTCAGGTTGATGTGTTCGCTGTAACGCAGGCCGTAACCGATGCCTCCCATGGCTGCATTGTTGGCAAAACCGCGGTCGGACAAGTCGCCCAGGCCATATCGTGTATAAGGAGAGTTCGTGCTTGACTGGGCAGAGGCCGTCAACCAGCTTCCTATCATCAAGACGCTGAGTAGAAGTGCTTTATTTCTTAACATTATAATTCAATATTCTGTTTAAACCTTTCAATACTAAAAATCTGTCTGCAAAGATGATACTTTTTAAGTTTGTATCAAAAGAAAATTTATCTCCTCCGGTTAAAAAAACCAAAAGGTCAGGGTATTTTTTTTGCATCAGACGGATATAGCCCATGATTTCGAACTCGATGCCTTTGATGACACCTGCGCGGATTGCGGTTTCGGTACTGTAGCCGAACTCGGGCAGGTCGCCTCCTTTTTCTATCAGAGGAAGCTTGTCGCAACAAGCGTTCAAGGCTTTGAAGCGGGTATAGATGCCTGGCGAGATGTTTCCTCCCCAGTAGCATCCTTGTGCATCGATGAACTCATAGGTGAGTGCCGTACCCGCATCGACGACCAGCAGGTTCTTGTCCGGACATAGGTAATTGGCTCCTACTACCGCTGCCAGCCGGTCCATGCCCAGTGTTTTCGGGGTTTTATACATATTCCGGATAGGTACAGGGGTTTCGTACGTCAATTCCAGAATGGGCAGGTCTATCTTCTTCAGCTGCCTGCGTATCGTATTGCTGAGCGAGATGACAGATGCAATGATGATGTGTCCGATGGGGTATTTGTGGCATAGCATGGGAAGATAGTCCAGCGAATGGTTTGACCCGCGGAGCACTTCTACCATCTCTTCTTTGTCGAATACGGCAAGTTTGGCAACAGTGTTGCCTATGTCGATAACTAAGTTCACTTCTTTTCGTTTTTTGCGGTGCAAAGTAAATTAAAAAATGAATAGGTCACGCAATAAAACTCATAATTTCTTTCGAACATCTGAATTATTCCTTGTATTTTTGCATCCGGATTGAGACAGAAACGAATATAGAATGAAGAGGAAACTCATATACTTGCTCTTGGCGTTGCTTATAGTCGGGTTTGCCCGCGCAGCCAGCTTCAAGTCGGACAGCATACGGTTCAGCTTGCTTACCTGTGCGCCGGGAAGCGAAATTTATGCGCACTTCGGGCATACGGCTATCCGGTACGAGAACTACACGAGGAAGATTGACCTGGTATTCAATTACGGGATGTTCAATTTCCGTGAGCCGCATTTCGTGTGGCGTTTCGTGAAAGGAGAGACCGATTATCAGCTAGGTATTACACCTTATATATATTTTAGGGCTGAATATGCCATGCGTGGCTCTTCGGTGTATCAGCAAGTGCTGAACCTGACACAGGAGGAAAAGTTGAGGCTTCTGGGATTGCTCGAAGAGAATTACCGTCCTGAGAATCGGGTGTACCGGTATAATTATTTTTATGATAACTGTACCACCCGTGCCCGCGACCAGATAGAGAAAGCTATCGAAGGAAAAGTGGTGTATGCCGATTCCATCGTCGGAAAGACATTCCGTAGCATCATTCACGAGTTTACCTCCGAAGCTCTGTGGGACGAATTCGGTATCGACCTTTGCTTGGGTGTGGAGGCGGACCGGGAGATAGGAAAACGCCTGCAGATGTTTGCTCCTTTCTATATGTTGCATTATGCGGATAGTGCTTATATTGTGTCGTCCGCCGGAGTGAAGCGTCCGTTGGTGTCCGAAAAGACAACTATCGTCAATGTCGATCCTGAACCAGTGGAACCAGGTTTTCCTTTATCTCCGGTGGCGTGTGGTATCTTGTTCCTCATTGTTTGCATCGTGATGGGATGGGTACAATGGAAGCATCGGTGTGTGTGGTGGGGATGGGACGTAGTGTTGCTCTTGCTGCAGGGGCTGGCAGGGTGTATCGTCGCTTTCCTGTTTTTCTTCTCTACCCACCCCACGGTAGGCTCGAACTGGTTGCTCTGGTTGTTCAATCCGGTGCCGTTGTTCTACCTTCCATTCCTCGTTTTTCATGAGAAAAAAGGGCTGAAAGACCCTTATCATGTCATAAATATCGTGTATTTAACATTATTTATGGTGATTATCCCGATTTGTGGGCAAGAATTTAATTTAACAGTATTACCTTTGGCACTCGGTTTGCTGGTGAACTCCGTGAGCCGTATATTAGTTTGGAACAAAAAGTAATGAAAGAACGCATACTGACATCTTTAATCACCGTGATTGTACTGACCGGGCTGCAGGCACAGACCGCGTCACCCGTACCCCGTCTGGTAGTTGGCCTTACCATCGACCAGCTCCGTTCGGATTACATCGAGGCATTCTCTGCCTTGTATGGCGAGAAAGGCTTCAAACGGCTGATGAAAGAAGGGCGGGTGTATTGTAATGCGGAATACGACTTTATCAATATCGACCGCTCGTCGGCAGTGGCATCGGTTTACACGGGCACTACACCTTATTATAATGGCATTGTGGGCAACCGCTGGATGGACCGTAATACACTCCGGATGGTAAAGTGTGTAGACGATCCTGCCTATATGGGCATTTATACCTCCGAAAGCACTTCGCCCCAGCACTTGTTGGTATCTACCTTGTCGGATGAGCTGATGGTGGCATCGAACGGGGCTGCCGAAGTATATTCTATTGCTCCTACACGCGAAATGGCGATTCTTTCCGCCGGACATGCAGCAAAGTGTGCGCTTTGGCTGAATGATGAAACAGGTAAGTGGTGTGGTTCTACTTACTATGGTACGTTTCCCGACTGGGTGACTACCTATAATGACCAGGAAGGGCTTGATTTCCGTATCGGTAGTTTGACATGGGGACCTTATTTGCCAGTCACTTCGTACCGTTATGTGACATCTACCGCCAAGCAACTGACTTTCAAACACGATTTTTCGGATGAGCGGTCGGAAAAATACAGGAAGTTCAAGACCAGTCCGTATGTGAATGATGAGGTGAACCGTTTGGTAGATGCATGTCTGCTTCATACTCAGGTGGGAAAAGACAATATTCCCGACCTGCTCACCCTTTCGTATTATGCGGGCAACTATGCGCACAAGCCGAATACGGAATATGCAATGGAAATTCAGGATATGTATGTGCGCCTGGATCATTCCATCGGCGAATTGCTGGAACTGATAGACCGCAGGGTAGGGCTTGCCAATACGCTGTTCTTCATAACTTCGACGGGGTATGCGGATTCGGAACCTAAAGACCCTGAGCAATATCGTATCCCCAGCGGTGAATTTCACATCGAGCGTTGTGCCGCTTTGCTGAACATGTATTTGATGGCGATATACGGTCCCGGGCAATACGTGGAGACGTATTACGACCGTCAAATCTACTTGAACCATAAACTGATAGAAGACCGCAAGCTGAACCTGACGGAGATACTGAACTGTGCTTCTGATTTTATTGTGCAGATGAGTGGCGTGCGTACGGCATATTCTTCACAACGCCTGTTGTTGGGAGCATGGACTCCGCGTATCGATAAAATCCGCAATACATTCAATCCGAATTGTTCGGGAGATATTTACGTGGAGGTGATGCCCGGCTGGTCGGTTATCGATGAGGTTTCACATTCTACTCATGTAGTGCGGGATACGTATGCATCGGTTCCGCTTATTTTCATTGGTAACAACATCAAGCCGGAAATTCTGTATACTCCGGTAAAAGTAGCTACAATAGCTCCTACGGTAGCTCACTTCATGCGCATTCGGGCGCCTAATGCTGCGATGTCAGCCCCTCTTACAGGCATTCGCAAGTAATTTTGTATCAAGAAGCTTTTCGGATACATGGCGAATTGCTTATCTTTGCAACCGAATTAACAAAATCATTTTTAATAGAAATAATAAAAACAACAACATAAAATGGGATTTAATGAATTTATAAGTAAGATTTTCGGAAACAAGGCTACTCGTGACATGAAAGAGATTCAGCCGTGGGTAAACAAGGTAAAGGAAGTATATCCGGAAATCCAGAAGTTGACGAACGATGAGTTGCGTGCCAAGACAGAAGAATTGAAAAAGTATATCAAGGATTCTGCAATTGCAGAGACTCAGAAGATTGCAGACTTGAAAGCAACTATCGAAGCAACAGACATCGAAAAACGTGAGCCGATTTTCAATCAGATAGACAAGCTGGAGAAAGACGTGCTCGACAAATACGAAAAGGCATTGAATGATGTGTTGCCTACAGCTTTTGCGATTGTAAAAGATACGGCACGTCGTTTCGCCGAGAATGAAGAAATCGAGGTCACAGCTACCGAAATGGACCGCAATCTGGCTGCACAAGGACGTGATTTCGTACGGATAGAAGGTGAAAAGGCTGTCTGGAAGAATCATTGGATAGCTGGTGGTAATGAGATTACCTGGAATATGGTGCATTATGATGTACAGCTTTTCGGTGGTGTGGTATTGCATCAAGGCAAGATTGCCGAAATGGCAACAGGTGAAGGTAAGACTCTGGTGGCTACGCTTCCGGTATTCCTCAATGCTTTGACCGGAAACGGTGTGCATGTCGTAACCGTAAATGATTACTTGGCTAAGCGTGACTCGGAATGGATGGGGCCGCTTTATATGTTCCATGGTTTGAGCGTGGATTGCATTGACAAGCATCAGCCCAACTCGGAAGCCCGCCGCCGTGCTTATATGGCAGACATTACATTTGGTACCAATAACGAATTCGGCTTCGATTATTTGCGTGACAATATGGCAGTAAGCCCCAAAGACTTGGTACAGCGTCAGCATAATTATGCCATTGTCGATGAGGTCGACTCGGTCTTGATTGACGATGCACGTACGCCGCTGATTATTTCCGGTCCGGTGCCCAAAGGTGACGAGCAATTGTTCGAAGTGCTTCGCCCGTTGGTGGAAAGACTGGTAGAAGCACAGCGTAAACTGGCTACTCAGTATCTGGCAGATGCCAAGCGTCTGATAGCTTCGGACAAGAAAGAAGATCAGGAAGCCGGTTTCCTTGCCTTGTTCCGTAGCCATAAGGCGTTGCCGAAGAACAAGCCACTTATTAAGTTCTTGAGCGAACCGGGTATCAAGGCAGGCATGCTGAAGACCGAAGAAATCTATATGGAGCAGAACAACAAGCGTATGCCCGAGGCGGTAGAACCTTTGTATTTCGTAATTGACGAAAAACTGAAGAGCGTAGACTTGACCGATAAGGGTATCGACTTGATTACCGGAAAATCTCAAGATCCTACATTGTTTGTGTTGCCCGATATTGCAGCCCAACTTTCGGAACTGGAAAATGCTCCCGGATTGAGCGATGAAGAAAAGCTTGCCAAAAAAGATGAATTCATGACGAACTATGCCATCAAGGCAGAACGTGTACATACCATCAACCAGTTGCTGAAGGCATACACGATGTTCGAAAAAGATACCGATTACGTAGTCATGGACGGTCAGGTGAAGATTGTTGACGAACAGACCGGCCGTATTATGGAAGGACGTCGCTGGAGCGATGGCTTGCATCAGGCTGTAGAAGCCAAAGAAGGAGTGAAGGTGGAAGCTGCTACCCAGACTTTTGCAACGATTACACTCCAGAATTATTTCCGTATGTATCACAAGCTGGCAGGTATGACCGGTACAGCAGAAACCGAAGCGGGTGAATTCTGGGACATCTACAAACTGGATGTGGTAGTAATCCCGACCAACCGTCCGATTGCCCGTATTGATATGAATGACCGGGTGTATAAGACCAAGCGTGAAAAGTACAAGGCTGTTATCGAAGAAATCGAGAAGATGGTGCAGGCAGGCCGTCCGGTATTGGTAGGTACTACTTCGGTCGAAATCTCGGAAATGCTGAGCAAGATGCTTACCCTTCGTAAGATTCCTCACAACGTATTGAATGCGAAATTGCATCAGAAGGAAGCGGAAATTGTTGCAAAGGCAGGACAGAGCAGTACGGTGACCATTGCCACCAATATGGCAGGACGTGGTACCGATATCAAGCTGAGTCCGGAAGTGAAGGCGGCAGGCGGTTTGGCTATCATTGGTACAGAACGTCATGAATCACGTCGTGTAGACCGTCAGTTGCGTGGTCGTGCCGGACGTCAGGGAGACCCGGGTTCTTCTGTATTCTTCGTATCGTTGGAAGACGACCTGATGCGTCTGTTTGCTTCCGACCGTCTGGCTCATTGGATGGATAAGATGGGCTTTAAAGAAGGCGAGATGATAGAGCATAGCATGATATCGAAATCTATCGAACGTGCCCAGAAGAAGGTAGAAGAGAATAACTTCGGTATTCGTAAGCGTTTGTTGGAATACGATGATGTGATGAACAAGCAGCGTACCGTGGTTTATACGAAACGCCGTCACGCTTTGATGGGCGAACGTATCGGTATGGATATCGCAGATATGATTTGGGATCGTTGCTACAATGCAGTAGCTCAGCCGGCCTACGAAGATGCCAAGATGGAAATTCTTCAGACACTGGCAATGGAAACTCCGTTTACCAGCGATGATTTCCGCAACAAGAGCAAAGACGAACTTGCCGAACAGACTTTCCAAAGTGCGATGGACCTGTTCCGGCGCAAGACCGAACGTATGGCACAGATTGCCAATCCGGTAATCAAACAAGTGTATGAGAACCAGGGACAGGTTTATCAGAACATTTTGATTCCGATAACCGACGGTAAGCGTATGTATAACATTTCGGTGAATCTGAAAGAAGCTTACGAAACCGAAGGAAAGGCTATTGTCAAGGCTTTCGAAAAAGCGATATTATTACACGTGATTGATGATGCCTGGAAAGAGAATCTCCGTGAACTGGACGAATTGAAACATTCGGTACAGAATGCAAGCTATGAGCAAAAAGATCCGTTGTTGATTTTCAAACTCGAATCAGTCAATTTGTTTGATGCTATGGTGAACAAAATCAATAACAATACCATATCTGTATTGATGCGCGGACAGATTCCAGTACAAGAACCTCAGCAAGTGCGTCAGGCTGCTCCCGAACCTCAGCAACCCCGTCAGCAATACCGTGAGGAAAAGCAGGACTTGAATGATCCCGACCAACAGGAAGCTGCTGGAAAAGATACACGTGATGCTAAAAAAGAACCTTATCGTGCCGAAAAGACGGTAGGACGCAATGACCCTTGCCCTTGTGGAAGTGGTTTGAAATATAAGAACTGCCACGGACGGAACTTGTAAGTATTTCTATTGACATAATAACTTAAACATGCATTGCCGTAAAGATACGAAAGAGGATTGTTCCTCTTCGCATCTTTGCGGCAATGTTTTTTTAAAGGTCTGGCGGTTGTGTGTAGGTTTGTTGGGAAAATAGACACCTGTGGACCACTTGTACGGGTACTTGTGTGGTTTTGTGTTCAAAAATCCCTTTTTTCTTGTTGGGGCGAATGATAATTTTCTTTAAGTTTGCACATCATTATCATTTGATACCGTGAAGACATGAAAAGGATAGTATTGTTACTTGTGGGTTGGCTGGGAATATGCACTGCAGTTTTAGGGGGAGTTGATGTACGTTCGGAGCGATTGACCGTTGCTGAAGGTCTGGCGAATAATTCAGTACGTTGTATTTATCAGGATGGGAAAGGATTTATCTGGTTTGGTACGCTTGACGGACTTAACCGGTATGACGGTTTGTCTTTTCTGACATTCTTGCCTGAAAAGGAGATGAAGATTTCGCTTGCCGACCATCGTGTATACCGTTTGGCTGAAGATAAAAACGGCTTCTTATGGATACGTCATACCAACTCGTTATATAGTTGTTACGATTTGCGCAAAGGACAGGTAGTTGATTTTACCGGGTGTGGAGAATATTTGGATTCATACAGTTCTATTTATATTCCAGAGAAAGCAGACGAAGATGTTTGGCTATGGGGCACTCAGGACGGATGCCGTAGGGTTGTCTGTAAAGGAGGGTCATTGACTTCAGAATCTTTTAAGAAAGGTAAAGGTTTGGCATCGGATGATGTGAATCAGATTTACCCGGATGGAAAGGGAGGTGTATGGATTGCTACTGCTCACGGTTTATACCATTGGCTGGACGGAAAATTACTGACTATCGATTCTCGTTTGAATATCCGGTATATTTACCGGTATGAGGGAAAGGCATACTTTTTTGCTTCCGATGGTTCTATGTATGGGACAGATGCGGCAGGACAGATAAAACAGCTGGATCAGCTTGCCGTACATAAGTCTCTTCGTTTCAATGGTCAGGTATATTACCGTGATGAGTGGATGATTTATACATCGGCTGGTAATTTTTGTTTTAATTTCCGTCAAGGATGTTACGTAAAACCCAATCCCATGTTGGATATACGCAATGTGCAGATTCAGCAAGATAACAAGCATGATTTCTGGATTTATAACAATTCCGGGAAATTGCGCTATCTGCAGGTAGAAAGTGGGAAAGTATTGGAATTCCAGCTTATGACGAAAGAGGATTTGGATTACATTGATGAGGAACGTTATTCGATTGTACATGATTCGCGTGGCCTTTTATGGATTGCTACATACGGGAATGGTTTGTATGTATATGATTTGCAGCATGATGAGATGCAACATTTTACAACAGGTGAAAAGGATAACGGAGTTATAAGTTCTGATTATCTGCTATGTCTGATGGAAGACCGGTTGGGTAACATGTGGGTCAGTTCGGAGTTTACCGGGGTGGATAAATTGAACATAGTCAATACAGATGTAGCCAGGGTATATCCCAATGGAGAAGAGAAAATAAACCGTTCCAATGCTGTACGGTTTGTTTCTTGTCTCGATGGTTCCGATATCTATTTGGCAACACGTACAGGAGATGTGGTCGTTTATGATACTTTGCTGGCAGTAAAGAATGTATTGAAAGCCAATACCAATGTATATGCCATAGCCGAAGACAGGGAGGGCACGAAATGGTATGGCACGCGTGGAAAGGGAATCATTGTCGGTGAAGAGCGTTATATGCACCAACGGGACGATTCGACTTCACTCTCTTCCAATCAGATTTATAACTTGATGTGCGACAGTCGTGGAAGGATGTGGGTCGCTACTTTTGGAGGAGGATTGAATCTTGCTGTACGTAAAGAGGGGAAATACCAATTTCGCCGTTTTTTCCAGTCGGAGGCACAAAACCGGGTACGTATTTTGTGTGAAGACCGTGGAGGATGGATATGGATGGGGACAGACAAGGGTATCTATGTATTTCAGCCAGACGAGCTGATACGTAATCCGAATGCTTATTATCATTATGCATTGGAGAATGGCAGTCTGTACAGTAATGAGATACGGAGCATTGTTCTTGATTCGGAAGGATATGTCTGGATAGCTGAGACCGGAGCCGGATTTTCATATTGTGCGCCGGGTCAGGATTATGCCCGTTTGAAATTTGTGCATTGTGGAGTGACCGATGGTCTGGTAAACAATATGGTGCAGGATTTCGTAGAAGACCAGCAAGGCAATATGTGGATTTCTACAGAATACGGCATTTCCTGTTTCGACCGGCAGACGGGGATTTTTGAAAATCATTTCTTTTCTTCGAATGTATTGGGGAATATCTATTGTGAGAATTGCGGTATCCGTTTGCCTGACGGGCGGCTTGCTTTCGGCACGAACTATGGATTGAGTGTCATCAATCCGATATTGGTGTCTGAAGCCGGAAATGAAAGTGTCGTGACATTTACCGATTTGAAACTGAACGGAGTATCTGTACGTCCCGGTGATGATTCCTCTCCGCTGGAATTGGCTTTGCCTTATCTGTCCGAAATCAGGTTGGATTATAATCAGAATTCTTTTGTTGTCAATTTTTCTACCTTGGATTATGTACGGCCGGGCATACAAAAGTTCTGCTATATGTTGGAAGGATATGAAAAGGAATGGAGTATTCCTTCGCCATTAAATTTCGCAGCATATAAAAACCTTCGTCCCGGAACATATCGTTTGCATGTCAAGGCTAGCAATTCGCTGGGAGTGTGGAATGAAAAAGAATCGGTATTGAAGATTGTTGTAGTTCCTCCGTTTTGGCGTACAATATGGGCATACCTGATTTATATCCTTCTGTTGGGAGGGGCGTTGTATTTGACATATCGCATTTTGGCAAGGATGAATGCCTTGCGTAATCAGATTAAGGTGGAAGAGCAGCTGACAGAATACAAGCTGGTGTTCTTTACCAATATATCGCACGAGTTTCGTACACCGCTTACACTGATACAAAATGCGTTGGAGAAAATACATCTGTCTGGGAAGCTTCCCAAGGAGATAGCTTCTTCGGTACGGGTTATGGACAAGAGTACGATGCGTCTGTTACGGCTTATCAACCAACTCTTGGAGTTCCGGCGGATGCAGAACAACAAGCTCACTCTTTCATTGGAAAAAATAGATGTCATGGATTTCTTGCACGACTTGACTTTGAATTTTAAGGAAATGGCAGAATCCAAACGCATGAAATTCTGTTTCGAACCTTCGACGGACCATTATAATATGTATGTCGACAAGGAGAAGCTGGACAAAGTAGTTTATAATCTGTTGTCTAATGCCTTCAAATATACTCCTTCCGGTGGGACAATTATCCTGACGGCAAAGGTAGATGAGGCTGGCAACCGATTTATAGTCCAGGTGTCAGATACCGGAGTGGGTATACCGAAAGAAAAGCGTGAAGAACTGTTCAAACGTTTTGCCAAGAATCGTATCTCTGGAAGCAGTATGGGAATCGGTCTGCATCTGACTCATGAATTGGTCGTTGTTCACAAAGGGACAATCACTTATCGGGAGAATGCAGGGGGAAAGGGTTCGGTTTTCATCGTTTCTTTGCCATCGGATGCATCGGCATACGATGAAAAAGATTTCTTGATTCCTGATAACGTGATTTTGCGGGAAGAAGAAAAGACGGAGAAACAGCAGACGGAATTATTCTTGGAAAATGCTTCCGATGCATCAAAAGAAGGCTGCGGGGAAAAGGATGTTGAGATACCTGTTCCGCTGAATAAGCGTAAAGTACTGATTATCGAAGACGATACCGATGTGCGTGAATATTTGAAACGGGAGTTGAGTACTTATTTTGAAGTGGATGCTGAAGAAGATGGCATATCGGGGCTGAAGAAAGCTTTAGAATATGATGCAGACCTGATTATCAGTGATGTGATGATGCCTGGCTATTCTGGTTTCGAAGTGACAAGACGGTTGAAAGACAATTTCGAAACCAGTCATATACCCGTTATCTTGCTGACAGCATTAGGTACCGATGATAAGCATGTAGAAGGTATCGATTGCGGGGCAGATGCTTATATTACAAAACCATTTAGTCTGAAACTGCTGTTGGTAAGAGCCTTCCGTCTTATCGAACAGCGCGACAAGTTGCGCAAAAAGTTCTCGAACGACCCGACGATGCTTGGTTCGGCACTTTGCCGTACCGATAAAGACAAATTGTTTACCGAGCGTCTGACATTGATTGTAGAAAAACACATGGAGAACCCTCAATTGTCGGTAGACGACCTGGCGACAATGATGGGGGTAGGACGGTCGGTTTTCTACCGGAAAGTACGTGGCATAACCGGCTATTCGCCTAATGAATACTTGCGTGTCATGCGTATGAAGAAAGCGGCCGATTTGCTGGCACAGTCCGATGAGTTTACCATTGCCGAAGTGGCTCGTCAGGTAGGCATAAACGACCCGTTCTATTTCAGTAAATGCTTTAAGACCCAATTTGGTATCACTCCTTCTGCTTATCAGAAGAGTGGGGGAGTGCTTCCGGGTAATGGTGATGCTGACAGAGAAGAAAATGCCTCCAAATAGGTTCATCAAATGTTGTTTTAAACGAAATATATTCTATGGTGGTTTTTATGTATGGAACTGCCATAGAATATAACGGTGTGCAATTGTGCTTTTTAATGGAATACACACAGTTGGTGTTACTCCTCTGTTTCCAGTGTCACACAGGATTGCCAATCCGCTTCTTCAATTACGCTGGCTTCCACATCCGGCATGACAAGCAAGCTTTGTTCTCTCCGCCATATAGCTGCATCGCCTGTAAGATTATTAATCTTCACGTCGAAAGATTATTAATCTTACAGCCTGAAGATTAATAATCTTACAAGCAAGGCAGGCATGTGGCTTGGATTATCGGGCTAAGCTGATGTTCTGGCTTGGCTTGGAAAAGCAACTGATGGACATAAGATATACGTCCCTGCATCGTAGGACGTATACCCTCGGTATGGAGGATATAAAATCAAAGATCAATCAGAAATGAATTCTTTTGTCTTGATATATGTCATGCTTTATCGTGTACGAATTTCTAGGCATTAAGTACAAAAATCCATAGGCAGAACTGATTTTATCCCTAATTTAGCGACGCATAATTTAACCGAACATTGATATCATGAAAATGAAGCGTTTTATTGTAGGCATCGTGTTGTTTGCCGTGGCAATGGGGATACAGGCAAGCGAACGGAAGAAGTATAATTTCAACAGCGACTGGCTGCTGAAGATTGGAGATATGGAACGGGCAGAGTCGCCCAAGTATGCGGATGGAGATTGGGAGAAGGTGACGCTTCCCCATGCGTTCAATGAAGACGAGGCTTTCCGCGTAAATATAAAAGACTTGACCGATACCATCGTGTGGTACCGCAAGCATTTCCGCCTTCCGGCAGAGGCAAAAGGGAGGAAGGTGTTTATCGAGTTTGAAGGGGCACGCCAGGGCATCGACCTGTATGTGAACGGGAAGCTGGTGGGACAGCACGAGAACGGGGTGATGGCTTTCGGATTCGATCTGACACCTTATATTCATTCGGGAGAAAATGTGATTGCCGCCCGTATTGACAACGACTGGGATTATGCGGAGCGGTCTACGGGCGTGAAGTACCAGTGGAGCGACCGCAATTTCAATGCCAACTACGGCGGTCTGCCCAAGAACGTATGGCTACACGTGACCGGCAAGGTTTATCAGACCCTTCCGCTTTATAGCAATCTGAAAACGACAGGAGTGTATGTCTATGCCGAAGATATCCGGGTACAATCGCGCAAAGCCGTTGTGCATGCCGAGTCGGAAGTGAAGAACGAGACAAAGAAGGCGCAGACGGTAGGTTATGAGGTAGAGCTGCTGGACCGTGACGGCAAGCTGGTGAAGCGTTTTTCGGGTAAAGAGCAGACGGTTCCGGCAGGCGGCACAGCAATATTGTCTGCTGAGGCGGAAGTGGGCGGACTGCACTTCTGGAGTTGGGGATACGGATATCTGTATACCGTGAAGACCGCTTTGGTAATTGATGGGAAGAAAACCGACGAGGTGGTGACGCGTATCGGATTCCGCAAGACCCGTTTTGCCGAAGGCAAGGTGTGGCTGAACGACCGGGTGATTCAGTTGAAAGGCTTTGCCCAGCGTACCAGCAACGAATGGCCTGCCGTGGGCATGTCGGTTCCGGCATGGCTGAGCGACTATAGCAACGGGCTGATGGTGGAAGGCAATGCCAACCTGGTGCGCTGGATGCATGTTACGCCCTGGAAACAGGACGTAGAGTCGTGCGACCGTGTGGGGCTGATTCAGGCAATGCCGGCAGGTGACGCTGAAAAAGACTGTACAGGCGTGCGTTGGGAACAGCGCAAGGCTGTGATGCGTGATGCCATTATTTATAACCGCAACAATCCGAGCATTCTTTTCTACGAGTGCGGCAACGAGTCCATCAGCCGTGAGCACATGCTCGAAATGAAAGCCATACGTGACCGGTACGATTATCATGGAGGCCGTGCCATCGGTTCGCGCGAGATGCTGGATATCCGTGATGCGGAATACGGGGGCGAAATGCTTTACATCAACAAGAGTGCGCACCATCCGATGTGGGCGATGGAGTATTGCCGCGACGAGGGATTGCGTAAGTATTGGGACAATTATTCGTATCCGTTCCATAAAGACGGTGAAGGGAATACGGCATATCATTCGGCTGCTACGGGCAAGACCCAGAAGCATGCCGATGCCAGTGTGTATAACCGCAACCAGGATTCGTTTGCTGTAGAGAATGTCATCCGCTGGTTCGATTATTGGCGCGAGCGTCCGGGGACGGGGCGGCGTGTCAGCTCAGGCGGTGCGAAAATCATCTTTTCGGATACGAATACCCATTTCCGCGGGGTGGAAAACTATCGCCGGAGCGGAGATACCGACCCGATGCGCATCCCGAAAGACTCGTACTATGCCCATCAGGTGATGTGGGACGGCTGGGTAGATACGGAACAGCCCCGTATCCATATCGTAGGGCACTGGAACTATGATGCCGGTACGGTAAAGCCGGTATATGTCGTTTCGAATACAGACAGTGTCGCCTTGCTGGTCAATGGAAAAGCGGTGGAAGGCGTTCACCGTGACTATCATTTCCTGTTTACCGCCGACAGTGTGGCTTTCGAGGCAGGAACCCTGGAGGCTATTGGATATAATGAAGGCAAGGAAGCGGTGCGTACCCGTCTGGAAACAGCAGGCGAACCGGCTGCAATCAAGCTGGCCGCCATTCAGAACCCGGACGGCTGGAAAGCCGATGGTGCCGATTTGGCTTTGGTGCAAGTGGAGGTGGTCGATGCACAGGGGCGCCGTTGCCCCTTGGCAAATGACTTGATTCATTTCACCTTGGATGGACCTGCCGAATGGCGTGGAGGCATTGCGCAGGGACCGGACAATTATATCTTGTCGGAAGATTTGCCGGTGGAGTGTGGCGTGAACCGTGTGCTGTTGCGTTCGCACACCCGGTCCGGACGAATCGTGCTGAAAGCCGAAGCCAAGGGATTGCAGCCTGCCGAACTGGTATTATCAACTGAAAGCATAGAAGTGGAAAATGGGTTGAGCACATATATACCGGGAGATTGTCTGGCAGGCAGGCTTACCCGTGGCGAAACGCCGGATACGCCTTCTTATCGTGACCGTGCTGTAGATGTGGCGGTTCTCTCTGCCCGGGCAGGAGCTCATACCGAAAAGGCAGGCAACAGTTTCGATGACAACGAATTGAGCGAGTGGCGGAATGACGGGAAAGCTTCTACCGCCTGGATTACTTACCGGTTGGAACGCATTGCGCGGATAGATGAAGTCTGCCTCAAGCTGACGGGCTGGCGCATGCGCAGCTATCCGTTGGAAATCTATGCCGGAGACACGTTGGTATGGAGCGGCGAAACCGATAAGAGCCTGGGTTATGTGCATCTGAATGTGAAGCCAGTGCCGGCTTCGGAGATAACCATCCGCCTGAAAGGCAGCAGTAAGGAAGACGATGCATTCGGCCAGATAGTCGAGGTTGCCGCACCGGTGGCGAACGAACTGGATTTGTTCAAGGCAAAGGGCGGTGCCGAGACCGGACACGAGCTTCGGATAGTGGAAATAGAATTTAAAGAACATCTGAACCGTTAAAGGACATAGCTCCTCTGGAGAAGATTATCCTCTTCAGAGAAGCTGTATATTTTTGTTAGGTAGGTTTTTATGAATAAAAGCGTATGAAGAAATTAGTATTGGCAGGGATGGCGGTATGCATGGCGTGGATAGCCTATGCGCAGCCTGCAGGCGAAGTGTCCGGACTGGACAAGAAGCTGTTTGACAAGTATTGGAAAGTAGAGTCGGAATCTCCGGATTATGAAGTTTCATTTTCGGGAGATACATGTGAAATTCTTTCGCCTAAAGGATTGACTTTATGGCGGAAAGAGAAGATGAGTGGAAATGTCGTAATCGAATATGATGCTTGTGTGGTGGACGAGGGGAAGCCGGGTGACCGTTTGAGTGACCTGAATTGTTTTTGGATGGCATCCGATCCGCAGGCAAAAGATATCTGGCAGCGTATGGACTGGCGTCAAGGGGAGTTCTTGAAGTGTTATTCGCTACAGCTTTATTACCTGGGCTATGGAGGCAATTACAATTCTACAACCCGTTTCCGACGGTACGATGGCAATCAGGCTGGGGTGAGCGATGCAGCCCAACGTCCGGGCATCCTGAAAGAATATACCGACCAGGCACATTTATTGAAAGCCAATAAATGGTACCATATCAGGCTCGTTAATAAAGGAAACCGGGTGCAATATTATATTGACGGAGAACGGTTGGTGGATTTTAACGATCCCCGTCCGTTGGCTGAAGGATGGTTTGGATTCCGTACAACTCTGTCACGGACCCGGATTACGAATTTCCGTTATTCTTACCAGTCGGCGCAGGAAACGGCACGGCTTCATTGGGTAGGTGATGTGCCTTCTCAAGCCAGTAGCGTCAGTTGGGGTGTACCTTTCCGCCAAGGGGAAGTGCAGCCCGGCACAACCTTGCGTTTACAGACCGATGATGGTAAGACAATTGCTTCCGATGTATGGACTACAGCCTATTGGCCCGATGGTTCGGTAAAGTGGGCGGGTATGGCAGCAGTAGTTCCGGGCAATACTTCCGGCTTGCAGGTAGTTCCGGTTTCTTCCAAAGAGGCAGATGCATCGGATACAGCTTTGCAGGTAGAAGAGAGTGTTCACGGAGTGAAGGTGTCTACAGGAGTTATTACCGCTTATATACCACGTTCGGGTGCTTTTTTTATTGACAGCTTATTTTATGGCAAGGTGAAAGTAGGCGGAAAGGCAGACTTGATAGCATCGGTACAAGATAAGCCTTCAGGAGAAGACTCGGACGAATTTCATGTCTATCGGTTCGCTACCAAACTTTGTCGGACGATGGTAGAACGGGTAGGCAATGTCCGTGCTACCATTAAGTTGGAAGGAATGCTTCGGAATGAAGAACGGGAATGGTTGCCTTTCGTTTTGCGCCTGTATTTCTATGCAGGTAGCGAGCAGATACGCATGGTACACTCTTTTGTATTCGATGGAGACCAAGATAAGGATTTTATCCGTTCGCTGGGTGTGCGTTTCAGTGTGCCCATGCGTGAAGAGCTATACAACCGTCACATTGCTTTTGCCTGTGCCGATGGGGGAGTATGGTCGGAGCCGGTACAGCCTTTGGTAGGAAGAAGGGTATTGACTTTGGCAGGTAATGATACGTTGCAACAACAGCAGATGGAGGGCAAGCGGATTCCTGCTTATGAAGAGTTTGATGAAAAAAACCGTACCTTGATAGACCATTGGGCGGCATGGGATAATTACCGTTTGTCTCAACTCAGTGACAATGCTTTTTCTATCCGCAAAAGGGCATTGGCAGACCGTCCGTGGATAGGCACCTTTACTGGTACACGTGCAGAGGGATATGCTTTTGCTGGTGATGTTAGCGGAGGACTTGGTGTATGCCTGCAAGATTTCTGGCAGGCTTATCCGGCTTCGCTAGAAGTACAGCATGCCCGTTCTTCCGAGGCATCGCTGATAGCATGGTTGTGGAGTCCGGAAGCCGAAGCCATGGACTTGCGGCATTACGATAAGGTGGCACATGATTTGAACGCCAGTTATGAAGATGTACAGGAGGGGATGAGTACTCCTTACGGCATAGCCCGTACGCATACGCTTACACTGGTTCTGCAACCGGCTTATCCGGGAAAGAAGGGCATAGCTGACAAGGCACATCTGTTGGCACAAGCTGCTCCGTTGCTTTGTACGCCAGAATATCTGCACGCTTGCCGGGCTTTCGGTATTTGGTCGTTGCCTGACAGGAGCACGCCAGCACGCAGCATGGTAGAAGACCGCCTGGAGTCTTATCTTCGTTTTTATCACCATGCCATCGAGCAGCACAAATGGTATGGCTTCTGGAATTATGGCGACTTTATGCATGCTTATGATGCGGTCCGCCATACGTGGCGTTACGATGTGGGCGGTTTTGCATGGGATAATACCGAATTGGCCTCCAATATGTGGTTGTGGTATAGTTTCCTGCGTACAGGCAAGTATGATATATGGAAGATGGCTGAGGCAATGACTCGTCATACAACCGAAGTGGATGTGTATCACATCGGTCCGAATGCTGGATTGGGAAGCCGTCATAATGTCAGCCATTGGGGATGTGGAGCCAAAGAAGCACGTATTAGCCAGGCTGCATGGAACCGTTTTTATTATTATCTGACAACCGATGAACGGAGCGGTGATCTGATGAGTGAAGTAAAAGATACCGAGCAGAAACTTTATACTCTCGACCCAATGCGGTTGGCTGAGCCGCGCAGCAAGTTCCCTTGTTCGGCTCCGGCACGTTTGCGCATTGGTCCCGACTGGCTTGCTTATGCAGGCAATTGGATGACAGAGTGGGAACGGACCCGTAACGTGGCCTATCGGGATAAGATTGTGACGGGTATGAAAAGCATTGCTTCGCTCCCTAACGGTATGTTTACCGGTAACAAAGCATTGGGCTTCGACCCCGCTACCGGAGTTATTACGTACGAAGGAGACCCGACGCTGAAAAACACCAATCACTTGATGACCATTATGGGAGGTTTCGAAATTATGAACGAGATGCAGGACATGATTGAGATACCTGAGTTTAACCGGGTATGGCTGGAGCATGCGCGCGACTTTAAGCAGTATAATCATTTCCGTATTTGCCGGCTGACAGCATACGCTGCCTGGCACCTGTATGACCCGAAGCTGGCTGCTGAGGCATGGGAAGACCTGTGGAGCAGGAAGAAACAAAAGCTTTCCCCAGTGCTGGAAATCAAGAGAGTGGCACCTCCCGAAGCTCCTGTTCCGCTGGATGAAGATACCTCCATCAGTACCAACGATGCAGCTTCGTGGAGCCTGGATGCTATTTATATGCAGGAGGTGATTCCGCAATAACTAAGAAACTGTTCACATAAATTCAAAACAGTTTCTGAGAGATACAAGGTGTCCCAGTTTCTGAAACCGATACAAAAAATATTGGCTTCTGACTTCCAGTCCGCCTGGCGGGCGATAATGTCTCTAACTCTTTTTTAACTCCAGATTGGCATAAATAAACAATAAATGCATTATGAAAAAAAGAAACTTGATTTTGACTTGTCTGTGTGCCTTACCCTTTGTGGCGGTGATGGCTACAGAGCGTATCTACGAAAGGGTGCCGGTGGAAGCACCTTTCCCGATGGATTCGGTCACGTTGTGTTCATTTCCCGAAAAAGATTTTGTGATAACGCGGTATGGGGCTGTAGAGGGAGGAGAGAAGATAAATACCCGTGCTATAGCAAAGGCAATAGAAGCATGTAACCGTGCCGGAGGGGGCAGGGTAGTAGTGCCTGAGGGGGAATGGCTGACAGGTCCTATTCATTTAAAAAGTAATGTCAACCTGCATTTGCAGGAAGGTGCGGTATTGCGTTTTAGTGACAATCCAGCCGATTATCTTCCGGCGGTGATGACTTCGTGGGAAGGGCTGGAGTGTTATAATTATTCTCCCTTGGTATATGCTTTCGGGTGTGAAAATGTAGCTATTACGGGGAGCGGTACACTGGCACCCAAGATGGATACGTGGCGGGTATGGTTCAAGCGTCCGCAGGCTCACCTGCATGCATTGGCACAGCTGTATTCCATGGGCTCTACGGATGTACCGGTAGAGCAACGTCAAATGGCACAGGGTGAAAATAACCTGCGTCCGCACCTGATTCATTTCAACCGTTGTAACCATGTGTTGCTGGACGGGTTCAAGATCCGGCAAAGCCCATTCTGGACCATTCACCTGTATCTGTGCAACAGCGGTGTGGTGCGTAACCTCGATGTTCAGGCACACGGACATAACAATGATGGTATCGACTTCGAGATGAGCCGTAATTTTCTGGTAGAACATTGTACCTTCGACCAGGGAGATGATGCCGTGGTCATCAAGTCGGGACGTAATCAGGATGCCTGGCGCCTGCATACTCCATGCGAGAATATTGTGGTCCGTCATTGTGCCATCCGCAAAGGGCATGTGCTGTTAGGTATCGGAAGCGAGATGTCGGGTGGAGTGCGGAATATTTACATGCACGATTGCACAGTGCCCGAAAAGGTGCTCAGGCTGTTCTTCTTGAAAACCAATCACCGCAGAGGAGGCTTTATTGAAAACATCTACCTGGAAAACATTGAGGCGGGCGATATGTTGCGTGCTTTCGAAATAGATACCGATGTGCTTTACCAGTGGAAAGACTTGGTGCCCACGTATGAGCGGAAGCTGACCCGTATACGGGGAATTTATATGAAAAACGTGCATTGCAAGTCGGCGGATGCCATCTACGAATTGAAAGGTGAGGCCGAAGAGCCTATCCGGGATGTCTTTATCGAGCAAGTAAAAGTAGACACCGTGCGCCAGTTCGTCAACCGGATACATCATGTGGAAGGATTGCACGAGAATGGTGTCTCTTACGATGTGTTGTTGCGGAAATAATTGAGCCTTGCCACGCAACTATATGCGTGGAGGTGTGATAATAGTTGCAGGGCATGGGGCATACAGGTGCGTCGGATGTTCGATTGATAATCTGATGTTCGTATAGCAGATTGCCTGGAGAACGATATCCCGGTGTACAGACAAAAGTAAACCTCCTCATCCGTCGGTACACCGGGATTTGTTGCCGTTTGGGATATCCGGGAACTTGGATGTACACGATTTTATAGGATTTTGCATGATTATCTATGTAGAGGATGGTATATTTTTCCTAATTTTGAAAATAAAAAACACGTATGAAAAGACAAATGCTGCAAAGCGTCATGGCGTGCCTGCTGGGGATAGCGGGTATGTCTGTATCTGCCCAAAATCAAGTGGCAGCTCCGATGAAAGATGTCAATCAGGTGACCGACCTTACCTTGGACAGCTTGAACAAAGCAAATACCGTGCGTCCCGTTGCCGGGTCCAGCCGGAAGGGAGACAATCCGGTATTGTTTCTTGTGGGAAACTCGACTATGCGTACCGGTACTTTGGGTAATGGGAATAACGGCCAGTGGGGCTGGGGATATTTTGCCCACGAGTATTTTGATGAAAACAAGATTACGGTAGAGAACCATGCCTTGGGTGGAACCAGTAGCCGTACCTTTTATACCAAGTTGTGGAAAGACGTATTGAAAGGTGTGCGTAAAGGCGATTGGGTCATTATCGAACTGGGGCATAATGACAATGGTCCGTACGATAGCGGGCGTGCCCGTGCATCAATTCCGGGCATAGGGAAGGACACACTGAATGTGACTATCAAGGAAACTGGTGAAAAAGAAACTGTTTATACCTATGGTGAGTACATGCGCCGGTTTATCCGTGAGACGAAAGCGAAGGGTGCTCATCCCATCTTGTTCTCACTTACTCCGCGCAATGCGTGGGAAGATGCCGACAGTACCATTATTACGCGTGTAAATAAGACTTTCGGGTTGTGGGCAAAACAGGTGGCAAAGAAAGAGCACGTACCCTTTATCGACCTGAACGAAATATCTGCCCGTAAGTTTGAGAAGTTCGGTAAGGAAAAGGTAAAGACGATGTTCTATCTGGACCGTATTCATACCAGTACCTTCGGGGCACGCGTAAACGCAGCGTCTGCTGCCGAAGGTATCCGTGCCTGCAAGGGACTGGAGCTTGCCAAGTATTTGAAACCGGTAGAAAAAGATACGGTGACAGGTGCAAGCCGTAAGGAAGGATGTCCGGTATTGTTTACCGTAGGCGACAGCACGGTGCGCAATCAGGATGAGGATCCCGATGGACAATGGGGTTGGGGAAGCGTGATTGCTGAATTGTTCGACTTAGACCGTATTACGGTAGAAAATTGTGCCAAAGCCGGGCGCAGTGCACGTACATATCTGGAAGAAGGACGCTGGGACAAGGTGTACAATGCTCTCCAACCCGGTGATTTCGTCTTGATTCAGTTCGGACATAACGATGCAGGTGACATTCATACCGGAAAGGCACGTGCCGAACTGCCTGGAGCTGGCGATGAAAGTAAGGTTTTCTTGATGGAAGCTACCAAGCAATATAATGTAGTTTATACCTTCGGGTGGTATCTCCGTAAGTTTATCATGGATGCCAAGGAGAAAGGAGCCATCCCGGTTGTGTTGAGCCATACGCCCCGTAATATGTGGGATAATGGAAAAATCCAAAGCAATGCTTCTTCATTCGGTAAATGGACCCGTGAGGCAGCTGAAAGAGCCGGTGCCTATTTCATTGACCTGAATAAGATAACGGGAGATAAATTGCAAAAGTTAGGTTACGAAAAAGGATTGAAAGAAGTGATGCCTTATTTCTGTAAAGACCATACGCACACTTCGCTTAAAGGTGCGCGCCTGAATGCGAAGAGCATAGCCGAGGGGTTACAACAGACTGATTGTGCATTGAAAGAATACTTGAAATGATTAATAATTAACAATTAATAATGGTGTGTTTCACCACAGAGAATACAGAGGCACACAGAGTCTTTTTAATTTACAATTTGACAATTTCCTATTTTGATATGAAACGTATTTCGTCAATCGGGAAATAGTAAATATATAATTCTTCTGTGTGACTCTGTGTCTTCTGTGGTGAGGAGCCTTAAAAACGAAGAACCATGAAAAGAGAAGCTTTTAAGATGTATTTGAAGCCTGGATGTGAGGCTGAGTATGAAAAACGCCATGCTGCCATTTGGCCCGAAATGAAAGAATTGCTGGCGAAAAACGGTGTGTTCGATTATTCCATTTACTGGGATAAGGAAACTAATATTCTTTTTGCGTTTCAGAAGACGGAAGGTGAAGCTGGTTCGCAAGATTTGGGCGCACAGGAAATTGTGCAGAAATGGTGGGACTATATGGCAGATATTATGGAAGTGAATCCGGATAATTCGCCTGTATCTGTGCCTTTGAAGGAAGTCTTCCACATGGACTGATTCAATGAAAAATGAAGAACGAAGAATAAAGGAATAGGTTTGTGGCTTATTTTTTATTCTTCGTTCTTCATTTTTTATTCCTCATTGAAAATAGGTTCCTCGGTCTGCTGTGGGGTGCGGTAAAACAATACGGCACTGTCATTGGAACGGGGATGTTGCTGTTTCAGCAAGCAAATCATTTCGGCACCAGCCCATATAACCGGTCCATATCCGTGAGCGGCATACACATTAACCGGCCGGTAATAATAGAATGCCGGGTCAAATCCCATACCGGTACCTACGCATACTCCTTCTACTTCACCTTTTTCGTTAATGGCAGATGATACGGCGTGCCATCCCAGTTGTACTACCGGTCCGTAAGCCATGGCATCAATCCAGCCCTTATTGATAGCATGTGCCATGCAATATACATAGAGGGCAGTAGCGGATGTTTCCAGATACGAATCGTTGCGGTCGAGTAGTTGATGCCAGAATCCGTCTTTGCTTTGGCAGGCGACAAGTCCGCGTACATGGGCACGGAGCAGATTCAGAATGTCTTCGCGTCCTTCGTAGTTTTCGGGCAGGACGTCAAGCACTTCGCACATTGTCAGAATTGCCCATCCATTGGCACGTCCCCAGTGGAATGCCGGATGGTCTGTCATGCCTTCTACCCAGCCGTGGCGGAACAAGCCTTTTTCGGATACGAACATACGGTCGGCAAACTGGCGGATTTGTTTGACTGCTTCATCATAATATGTCTGGCGTTTGCTTTCATCATAGCTTCCCATGAGTGCAACGGCAGGGATACCCATGAACATATCGTCCAGCCATACGCTATTGTGATAAGGACGGTTGCGGGCAAAGGTTCCATCGTCCAGCCTGTATTCCTTGTTGATGATAAAGTCGAAATAATTGTCAATCAAGTCATCTACGGGCAGCTTGGCACCTTTCAGCTGCGCTTTGAGCATGGCGGCACATACGGCTCCTGCGTCATCCAGTGCCTTGGGCATTAAGATTTGGCGCATCTGTGGGTCGATGTCCCCTTCTTTTTCGTATGCTTTCCGGAAGTAAGGTGCCACTTCGGCAAGAAACCTGAACCGTTCGTATACATAGTCTTGATAAGCTTTGTCGCCGGTTGCCTCGTAAGCAGCTTGCATGGCGGAATAAGTTACTCCCCATTCGTAGCTGGCAAGACGGAAGGCTCCGCGTTCCAGTTGGGCATGTCGGTCTATCCGTGCATAGTCGGTGATGCGTTCGCCTGTGCGGCTATCTGTCACGTGGGTGGGCGTGTTTCCTTGCAGGTAACGTAAAACGCGGTCCATGTCCTGTTTGATATCATCGGCGGAGACGACTCCATAGCCTACCCGATAGGCGGGTTTGAGCAGGTGTAAAGGAGTGTTTGAATCATTGACCGGTTGCCCGTTTTCTTGTGCCGAGGCAATGCCTCCCAGGAAGAGGCATGCCAGTAATGCGGTGTTTCGTGTAAATGCGTTCATGTTTTTCTATGTTTTATTTTGAATGATCGAAGTCAAATCCTCTGAATATGCCTTTTTTCAAATCAGGACCGATGTAGAAACCAGGTTGTGTCGGTTGGTTATAAGCTACATTTTCGGTAGCGATGCTGATACGGTATATCGGGTCTTCAGTAAACGGATGGAAACGGTAAGACGTGGGTATTGTCGTGACATAGAGCCGTAAGGATTTGTTGTCGGTGGTACGGAGCAATACTTCTTCGCGCCAGTCTCCTATGATGTCTCCTTGCAGGCAGGGGGTAGACTTGGTACCGTTGTTCGAATCGCATCCATCGAAAGTTGCGATGATGTTACAGCGTTTGTTTTCCCAGTCGTACTTACTGATTCGATTCTTGTCCAGTAGTTCGCGTAGCAGATCACCGTCCCACCATACAGCCATGTTATAGGATAGTCCGGGAACACGTCCAGGAACCACTGTCTCTCCTTTGAAGTTCCGGATGCCGCCTGATGCCAGCGACCACATTTCCACACCATAGTTCGTGGGGTCGATGTCGGCTGCCATACAACGTCCTACATCTGATTTGTCTGGTATCTGGAACAGGATTTCGCCTGTAGCTGCATCACGGAATGTAGAACCGTCTTTGCGGTTTTCGTGACAAGCCCATACTTGTAGTCTGGGATTTGACGGATCGAACTGTGTCAGGTGCAAGGCATCGCCGTGTCCCAAATGGGTAGAGTACAGTCCTTTTCCATCATGGTCGATGGTGCATGAGCCATAAATGATTTCATCGCATCCATCTCCGTCCACATCGGCTACCCGCAGGTTGTGGTTCCCTTGTCCGGAGTAATCATCCCAGCCGGGTTGGTAACTGTCGAACATCCAGCGTTGCTTCAGTTCCTTTCCATCCCAGTCGAAAGCAGTCAGTGTGACGCGTGTGTAATAGCCGCGGCACATCACTACGCTGGGGTGCTTTCCGTCCAGATAAGCGATACATGCCAGATAGCGGTCGCTCCGGTTGGCACGTGTATCGCCCCAGTCTTGCAGGTTGCCTCGGGCAGGAACGTAATCGATGGTTTTCAAAGCCTCGCCAGTCAGTCCGCTGAATACAGTGAGGTATTCGTTTCCGGTCAGGATACGTCCCTGATTGCGGGGAGGTGCACCTGCATTCCGTTTGCTTCGAGGGTCATTGGGCGAGAAATCGCCTCCTCGTGGGGCTTGTGGGTCACCCGGTTCGCGGTAGTCTGCATTGGCATTGCCTATCACATTCCCTTTTCCGTCTATCGTTCCGTCAGAAGTTTTCATTATCACTTCAGCACGTCCGTCACCATTCAGGTCGTACACCATGAATTGGGTATAGTGTGCGCCGGCACGGATGTTCTTGCCCAAGTCTATGCGCCACAGCTTTTCGCCCGTCAGGCGGTAGCAATCGAAATAGACATTACCCGTGTATCCGTCATGTGCATTGTCATGTGCATTTGATGGATCCCATTTCAAGATAATTTCGTAGTTTCCGTCTCCGTCTACATCGCCGATGGAAGCATCGTTCGGACTATAAGTGTAAGTATCTCCGGCTGGAGTCACTCCGTCGGCAGGATGGTCGAGCGGGATGTTGATGTAGCCTGCAGGTGCATTTGCCGGCAGGGTATACGAGCTGCCTTCTGCTTCTTTTCCATTGACGAGAGGCTTTACGGTATAGACAGTTGCCTGCTTTCCTTGATACGAATCGGTATAGAATGTACCTGTTCCAGCTGGAACGGTGGCTATCTTTGTTCCGTTGCGATACAGATTGAAAGCTGTTTCGATGGGGTCGGAAGACAAGTATCTCCATGATAGAGCTACCTGATTGACATTTTGACGGATGGCCACTACACCACGTCCCAGTTTTTCGCGTTGCATGTGTTCGAAATCGTAACGAGGCTGTGCCGTTCCTGCCATGCAGGTACAACAGAGGGCTATCGGCAACAGCCATTTGTTTTGTGTTTTCATGTCTTTGTTTGTGTTATTGGTTTTTAATTAAATGACGATTATTGATTTATTTTCTTTCCGTTTACCCGGATATTTTCGTAATGGATGTTTTCTGCATCATCGGTTACGAACAGCGGACGTTCATCGGGTTGTTCGAAGTGGAAGCTGACTTGGTCGAAAAAAATGTCGCGTGCATGACGGATGTAAAATCCTTTTGCCGGAACAGTACCGAACATCCAAGGTTCAGGGTAGGCTTTTTCGGCTTCGGGTACAGGGTTGACTGCGTCTGCTTGAGTATATCCTCCTTTATAATAAAGGTGTATATCGCTTAGGCTTACGTCTTCGATAATGGCACCGGGTACTCCGCTAATAATGGAAGCATAGCGTGAGTCGACGTTGTAAGCATTGACATGGCTGATGCGGATGCGTTTCATACTCCCTACAGGCGTCCCTTCAGGACTCCGCATCCGTGCTCCCAGGCGTAAGAAAATGCCGGCATTGACGATGTTGCGCAAAGTGATGTTGCTGATAACAATGTCTTCCAAACTACCTCCGTCTACACTTTCTAAAGCCAGTCCCCGGCAATGTTCGAAGATACAATTGGTAATGGCTATGTTCTTGAATCCTCCGCTTGATTCGGTTCCTATCTTGATGCGGCCTGTACGGTAGCCATGGTCGGGAGCTTGAGGCTCGTCCAATTGCCACGAAGCATCCAGCATCGAACCGCGGTCGTAGCCACTGACATAGCAGTCGGAGATGGTGACGTTTTCGGTATCTCTGAAAGTGCCCAAGGCATACGAAGCCTTCAGTACGATGGCATCATCCCAAGGGGTATTGACACTACAAGCCAGGATGCGTACGTTCCGACAGCAGTCTATATCGAATCCATCGCGGTTTGTATCCACTTTCAGGTTGGTGATGGTCAGGTTGTCCACCCCGGTAGCCAGCAGGGCGAAATGTCCGCACTGGAACATATTCAGGTCTTTTAAGGTTACATTCTTGCAGTCTTTCAGGCTGATAGCCTTGTTGCCTACACCGTCCAGCCGGCTTTCTTCACGTGTCAGCCCTTTGCCGTAGATGGTACCGGGACCGCTGATGGTAATGTCTTCCAGTCCGATGCCCCAGATGAGCGAGTTTTGCCAATGGCTGTGTCCGAAGTCTTGATATGTATCATGGCTGTTTGGCTCGGCTGAGTCGTATTTTCCGGTCGGTGTCGGGAAAGCTCCTATGAGTGTGGCTCCTTGTTCCAAGTATAAATGGATATGGCTTGCCAGCCGGATGGAATAACAGGCATATTCGCCTGCCGGTACATAGACTGTTCCTCCTCCTCCGGAAGCAGCTTTTCGGATAGCACGGTTGATGGCTTCGGAATCGATATGAGTTCCGTCTCCAGTGGCTCCGAAATCTTTTACATTGTAAATGGCGGCAGACAGGTGGCTGCAGCCTAGCAGGGCAAACAGAATGTGAATCAGTATTTTCATGGCCGGTGTTTTAAAGATTGTACAAGTTCGGGTAGCATGTAATAGGCGTAGTCAGCCTGTCGGTTCGGTTTGTAGAGGCAGAAGTATACGGTTTCTCCCTGCGGAATATAGCTTGTACCGCAAAATACGGGCGCATCTGTCTTTTTCCCAGACGTGAAAAGTGTCATCGGCGTTTCTTGCTGGTTCCCGTCGCACAGGCGGACTTCGATATGTGGAGGTACGAGTGCTTGAGTCACCCGCAGATGCATTATTTTTCCATGATAGACGGTTATTTGGTGACCTTCTATATTAAATATATTGTCGCGGCAGGTTTCCGGAGCGATATCGGTGGAAGGGGTGGGCGAGTCGAAACCTCCCAATGCCCATACCAGCCTGATGCTGTCGGGCAAAGAATGGTTCGTTACTTCCAGGATGAAGCCTTGCGTGTCTTTCAGAAGGATGTGCCGGATGATGAGGCTCTCTTTCATCAGTGTATCGTTTGTTTTTAGCCATCTGTCTTGTCCGTTTCCGGTTATGCCCAGTCTTAATGTCCCCGACCCGTCGGGCATCGGATAGCTGCCAGCATACTGTGCTTTGGCAGGCAGGACATGGCAAACTATGAAGCAGATGACTGCCCAAATGTATTTCTTCATAATTGGTCAATATTTGATGTTGTCTATGTGTTTGTAGTGCAAAAGTAGTGTTTTCCAGCATACAGCTACATGGAATATTATACAGAAACCTTGATATTTGTGCAAAAAGAAAGGGAGGGTATGGAAAGCGCGGAAAATCTTCTTAGTTTTGTATTGTTTTTTAGTTGATGAGGCGATAAGGTTTTCAGATACCTTAAAATATAATGAATGTCCGCAATTAGCCAATTCGACTGAGTTGAAAATGCAGTAGTACTGCGTTTGCCGATGAAGTATATATTCAACCGCGAATGCAGTATATATTCAACCGCGAATGCAGTATATATTCAACTGCGGATGCAGTATATATTCAACTGCGGATGCAGTATATATTCATTTTTTAGGGGTATGTATTGGATGAATGCGGACATTCATTAAAATATTATTAAGGACCTGTTAGAAACTGTTTTTGAATTTATCGTGCGATGATTTGGTTACCCAAAGCACACACGAAAACGAATACATCAAGCCAGGAAAAAACTTTTTGTAGAAATTCAAAACAATTTCTTAGTTCATCATCTTGTGGATTTGTCTACTCATGTTTAAATTATATTGCGATGAAAAAACAATGGATTGCTTTGCTGCTGGGGAGTGTTTTGTCGGTGAACGGCATTTGTGCCCAAAAGCAGTGGTTTGACGAAAAAGACCTGACTCTGACAGGGGCTTATTATTATCCCGAACACTGGGACGAAAGCCAGTGGGAACGAGACTTGAAACGAATGCACGAATTGGGATTCGAGTTTACGCACTTTGCCGAATTTGCCTGGGCGCAGCTGGAACCCGAAGAAGGTATCTACGATTTCAGCTGGTTGGACAAGGCAGTGGAACTGGCTGCCAAGTACGACCTGAAAGTCATTATGTGTACATCTACTGCCACTCCACCCGTATGGCTCAGCCGGAAATATCCGGAAATACTCGTCCGGAACGAAGATGGTACTATCCTCGACCATGGTGCCCGTCAACATGCCTCTTTCGCCTCGCCTTTGTACCGTAAGCTGGCTGCACGCATGATAGAAGCTCTGGCGCAGCATTATGGCGATGACCCGCGTATCATAGGCTGGCAACTGGATAACGAACCAAATGTGCAGTTTGACTACAACAAGCAGGCCGAACTGGGGTTCCGCGATTTCCTGCGCCAGAAATACCATGATGATATCACTGCGCTGAACCGCGCCTGGGGAACTGCTTTCTGGAGCGAGGTATATGCGTCATTCGATGAAATTACTCTCCCCAAGATGGCACAGATGTTTATGAATGCCCATCAGATACTGGACTACAAGCGCTACGCTGCACACGTGACTAACGACTTCCTCAACGAGCAGTGTCGCCTTATCAAACAGTATGCACATGACCAGTGGGTTACCACTAATTATATTCCCGATTACGACCGAGGAATTATCGGTGGAAGCAGGCAGCTTGATTTCGTAAGCTATACACGCTATATGGTATATGGCGATAATGAAGGAATCGGACGTCGGGGCTACCGGGTTGGAAATCCCTTGCGTATTGCTATGGCAAACGATTACGTACGTCCGATAAACGGCACTTATGGAGTAATGGAACTCCAGCCCGGACAAGTTAACTGGGGAAGTATTAACCCACAGCCGCTTCCCGGAGCTGTCCGTCTGTGGTTGTGGAGTGTTTTTGCCGGTGGCTCCGACTTTATCTGTACTTATCGTTACCGGCAACCTCTTTATGGCACCGAGCAGTATCATTATGGAATTGTAGGTACTGACGGTGTGACATTGACTCCCGGAGGTCACGAATATGCACAATTCATACAAGAGATAAAGACTCTGCGAAAAGAAGCCGCACCTCTCGACCATAAACCGGAAGCCTATCTGAAGCGCACTACTGCCGTGCTTTGGAATCCGGAAAATTATTGGAGTATGGACCGCCAGAAGCAAAACCGTACCTGGGATACTTTCCATCATCTGAATCATTATTACAGGGCATTGAAGGCGTATGGTGCACCGGTAGACTTCATTTCCGAGGAAAAAGACTTTACCCAATATCCTGTGATGATTGTTCCGGCATACGAACTTGCCGATACTGCGTTAGTCGGCCGTTGGATGAAATATGTAGAGCAGGGAGGTAATTTGGTGCTGACATGCCGTACAGGACAGAAAGACCGTTTCGGACGTTTTCCCGAAGCTCCTTTCGGTGCCATGTTGGATAAACTGACAGGAAACCGGATTGATTTTTATGACCTTTTGTTGCCCGACATACCTGGAAAGGTCTCAATGGATGGAACAGATTATCTGTGGAATACATGGGGTGAAATTCTTGTCCCTGGCAAAGAAAATGAAGTATGGGCGACTTACAAAGATGAGTTTTATGATGGAAGGCCAGCCGTTACTTTTCGTCGTTTAGGTAAGGGAACAGTTACATATATCGGTGTTGACACGCGTGATGGCAAGCTGGAACGCCGTATATTAGACAAACTTTATGCCCGTTTACAAATCCCTGTACTCGACCTTCCTTATGGGATTACTCTTGAATACCGTAATGGATTCGGTATCGTTTTAAACTATAGCGACCGTCCTTACCATTTCAATCTTCCAGATGATAGCAAAGTGATGATAGGGACACCTGATATTCCTACAGCAGGTGTTTTAGTATTTAAGTCACAAATGAAAAGTAGTGAATGATAACTGATGGATATACAATCGGTTTATTAGGCATTGTTCATGAAAATCTATAATTAAGCTGTTTTGAATTTATCGCTCAAAGTAAATGCATCAAGCAAAAATACTTTTTGTAGAAATTCAGAAGCTGTTTTGAATTTATCGTGCGATGATTTGGGATGAGTTTTTGTGGCATTTCCGCTTCTGTGATGAGGAAGATAGCGGGCTATCTGACGAAGAACAGGAGCGGAAATGCTACAAAAATCGCCCAAAGCACACACGAAAACGGATACATCAAGCCAAGAAAAACTTTTTGGAGAAATTCAAAACAGCTTCTCAAAACAGCTTAAAAACTTATCCCCAATCAGCACACGATAAATTCAAAACAGTTTCTCAGTTTCCGTCCGGTTTCTCTATTTCGGTGAATGGGCTGTCATCCCATTGGAAACTGTCTGGATTATCAGGATGAGCTGGGTCAAAAGGCTGATAGTCTTTCAGACAGGCAGCGAATGGAAGGTTCAGCCCACGGATTCCTTCTACTATACAGCGAGCTATTTCGTAGGCTCCGTAAGGGTTGAAGTGGGTATTATCGGCAAGTTCGCGAGTCTGTCCCGGGTAAGTGCCTGCAGGATAATGTACAAAGGCTTTCTTCGAGGTTTCTACTCCCAGTGCTTCATACAGTGTGCGGGTCATGTCGTGCAGTTCGATGACTGGTACCTGTTCGCGCTGTGCCACCCAGCGCATGGCATCGGGATAGTCTTCGTGGGTTTCGAGTATCTTGCCGTTTTCATCGAATGAGCGGCGTTGGGTCGGGGTAACGAAGACCGGAGTGCCTCCTTTGAGACGTACTTCATCGATGAAAGTCTTCAGCTGGGTGGCAAAGAAGTAATAGGCTCCCTTGCCGGGTCCTTTCAGTTTCTGGTCGTTATGTCCGAATTCGATGAACATGTAGTCGCCTGGTTTCATTTGCGTGAGAGCTTTCTTCAGGCGTCCTGCCTTGATGAAGGTATCGGCACGTTCGCCACTTTCGGCATAGTTGGCAAAACATACGCGGTCGTTGAAGAAAGCGGGAATCATCTGTCCCCAACTTGCCCACGGTTCGTTGTCTTGGTCTACTACGGTAGAATTTCCGGCAAGGAAAACTGTAGGGACATTGTCTGCCCGTTCTATTTTTATGTTTGCTACGCAAGGGGCGCTGCCATTAAATTCCAGCGTGAGTTTGTCATCCCAGTTCAACTTGTTTTTTTCGCGTAGTTTGATACGTACTTTTTCCTCTCCGTCAATAACCGTGTTACGTTTGTTGATAACGAACGTAAAGGTCTTGAATTCTCCTTTGCGGGTAGGGATTCTGTTCAGGAACAAGCGGCGCGATTCACCTCTTACGGTGGTGAGTCCTGCTTTTTTCTTGCTTCCTAGGGTGACGGTGATGCGATAATTACCATCGGGTACGTCAACCGAGAAGAAGAATGGTTGGTCCGATTTTCCATCAGGGGCAGGAATGAGGTCATAGCCGAAGTGTCCTTCTCCTGGATATAGTGAATCGGGGGTAATGTAGATGGTTGTGCTTCCTTTATCCGCTTTGTTGGGAGCAAAGGTAAAGTCGTAGGTTTGTGCCGATAGGCCTGCAGCCGGAATCCATCCGGCTATCAGCAGGCTGAATAGAATGTTTGGTTTCATCTTATTCATAGGTGTTTTCGAGTTAGAGTTTATCATAGTTTACAGGAATCAGTTTTACGCAGCTGTTCAGTCCAGCAGGCATGGGTTGCAAGTGGCTGTAGTCTCCTTTTTCGTAGTTCAGCTTTACCATGTTTATTTCCTTGAAGATGCGCCATTGTTCACCTTTGCGGTCCATGTCGGCAATGCGGTTGCTCGGTAGGTTGGTTACCTCTACTTCGAGGGTATTCTTGCCGGGTTTCAGCCATTTTCCTATTTTCAGGCGGAAGGGTACGGCCCATACAGTTCCTGCTTCGTGTCCGTTGATGCGTACACGTGCACTTTCCCTCACGTCGCCCAAGTCAAGAATCCAGTCGTCTGCTTTCAGCTGGGGCATGTCGATAGTTACTGTATAGCGTGCAGTTCCCATATTGATAGTGGCATTGGGATGGTCTATTTCTGTCCACGACATGGGGGTGTCGATGTCGAATTCGCCTTCGATGCTGGGATGGCTTTCAGTGAATGCCAGTTTCCAACCATGGTCCAGGCTAAGGCTGTATGCTTGTTCGGAGCCGTATTTCCATGCGGATTGTCCTTCCGGTTTTTCCCGGAATGTCTGTACGATGAGGCTTTCGCCCGATTTCAGTTGCAGGCGCACTTGTAGCTTACCATCTTTCGTACGTGTCTGTGCCATGCCTTTTTCACCGGTCATAGGGTCGAAGAGCATGGCTGCGGTATCGGCTACATTAAGCGTTGCCCATCCGTTTACGTCTTGTTTTTGCAGGCAGGATACAAAGTAATGGTGTCCGTCGGGATTGGTACGCCGGATGAACTGTAAGCCATAGCGTGTTTTTATTTCTTCTGCCGGTGTGCCGGTGGCATCGAGTACCTGATGGTAGTCAGAACCAATGATAATCCGTCCCTTGCCGAAGTCGAAGCATTGTGTCTTGTCGAAGGAATCAGCTTGGGGAAGGTCGGCACAGACAGCTGAAAAGGCTTTGCGGTTCTGTCTCAGTTGGCTGTAGCCCGGAACGTCTTCGGGGTATTGTTCGACAAATGCCACAGTGGCTCCTTCTCGTGCCAGACTTATCAGTTTTTTAAGGGTAGTGGCAGGCATCAGGCGTGCGGCTGGCACTACCAGTGCTTTGTATCGGGTTCCTCCGCTGGTTACCAGCTGCCCGTCTTCGTACCGGGTGGTACGGATGAATGCATCCGAGATATAGTCTACGTCATATCCGCCTTGGATGATGGTCTGGATGGTTTTGATGAATTTGGGGGCATATTGGTCCATCTTATGGATATCAAATGCTACCATACGTCCTGGCAGGTCGTTCCACATATCATAGATAGGAAGATATACCAGGAAATCATTGTCGGGCTGTCCCATTTGCAGGAAAGACTGGCAACGGGTGATGTAGTTAAAGAATGCCGGTGCATCGCGCCAGATGGAATTGGTGGGCGACATATTGACAGTGGCATAGAACAGCCATCCGGGCCATGCTGCTTCTTGAGGCGAGTATGGCGTGCCGTGAAAGAACATGTGGTTTACGCCAGATACGAACATCAGGTCCATGTCGGGTTTGCATTGTGACAGGGAAGTGCGGAAGTGGTCGGTAAGCCACGTGAAAGTTTCCGAAGAAGTATAAGGCTTTCCGGAGATATGTGCAGCCGATGAAGCATACTTCAGCATGGAAATGTCGGAAAAATTGGGGCGTGTCAGTGAGTCACGGCGTAATCCTTTGATGTGGAAGTCGGTCAGTCCGAAGCCTTCGCACTCAGGTATGTCTACCGATGCGTATGTATCAATCAGGTTGGCGGGTGAACCGTGTGCCTGGTTTCGGGTGGTGCTTCCGTGTCCATGTGCCCATTTGGTCCATTGGGTTGTAAAGTTGTCTATCAGCATTTCGCTTACGGTTTCCCTATAATCGGACAGGATACGTCTGCTGGTTTCCGGACGTGTTTCATCCAGAAATTCGGGAAAATGTTCTTCCAGCCGGTATCCTCTCCGTTTTGCAAATTCTTCCAGCAGTCCAGGTGTCCAGTCGGCACCATATACTTCGTAAGAATCATTGAAGAAGGAACGTGGCCAGTCGGTCTGGCTTTTCTTGAAAGCTTGGTCGAATTTGGCAAAGTAATTTTTTACAGCTTTCGGATTCAGGTGATCCATTACATACCCCTCTCCTCCGGGTGCGGCACGTTTCACTTTTTGCAGGGTCTTTCCTTCGAATAAGGCAACCAGTTGCCATTCCCCTGCGGGTGCTTTCCATATCAGTTTTCCTTCGTTTACTTTCGAAGTCAGGTCGAGGCATTTGCCTTTCCCGTCGTATGCCATCAGCCGGCTTAGTTTGGCAATACCTTCCTGCCGTTTTTTCTCTTTCGGGTCAGTGATGCATATATCCAATGATACATCTTTTCCTCCGTTTATCAGATAAGATTCGAAGATGGCTTTGGTGGCAGCTTCTCCGATAGTGACTTCGGGTCCTCCGAAAGGCCAGCCTGTACCGGTATTCATGTCGATGCTGATACCGTTTTTTTGAGCTTCAGCTTCGGTATATTCAAGCATTTCCATCCATTGGGGCGAGAGAAAATCGATGTCATTCTGTTCGTTTCCTTGTACACCGTAGATGGGAGTGATTTCCAGGCTTCCCAGTCCTGCTGTACCGTATTTTTTCAGGTTATACGAAAGATTCTTTTGGTCGACGGCACTACCCAACCACCACCACCGGCTACCCGGCCGGGCTTCTGGTTTCACTTCCGGCCAGTCTTGGGCCTGTGCCGTACTGCCCAAAAACAGTAGCGTCCATAGCATGTTGTACTTTTTCATGTGTTTTCAGTGTTATCGAATGATTATATGGAAGCAAAAGTAAGGCGTTTTTGCCGATATTTCCATATAGAAAAGTACATATTCATGGATTATTGTACAGATTGTTGTCTGGTAGTTGGTGGTATGGCATCTTTCTTTTACTTTTCGCGTAAAAACAGATTATAGAGTCTGTCTCGAATTTATCGTGCGCTGATTTGGAATGAGTATTTGAATTTAGAAGCTGTTTTGAATTTCTCCAAAAAGTTTTTCTTGGCTTGATGTATCTGTTTTCGTGTGTGCTTTGGGCGATTTTTTGGTCCTTTTCGCTCCTGTTCTTCGTCAGATAGCCCGCTATTTTCCTCATCACAGAAGCGAAAATGTCTCAAAAACTCATCCCAAATCATCGCACGATAAATTCAAAACAGCTTCTTAGTTTCACTTCCGTGATGAGGAAAGATGCAGGACAGGACAAAAAGAAACACCACAGAAAACACTTGTCTATCCGAAATAGGCAAGGCTTCCTGTGGTGAATCAGCTCAACACACTTTTAATCCAATCCTGAAAAACAAGTATATTCCTATTGAAAAATCCGGTTATATATCACACATGCAGGTGCATGCATTGTTTTTTACTGTTTATTGTAACTTATATATTTCACTTCCTGCCAACAGGAAACACCCTGTACCGAAATCATCAAAATCGGGTTTGCTGTCGTAGGTTACGGGTTGTCCGTCTTTCGGTTCTTTGCCAGTTCCCTGTACGTATCCTAAATATCCGTTGGGATGCACAGCGTCTTTCACCATGGCATTCCAGGCTTTCAGTACGATGGGCAGGTATTCGTTCCGGTCAAGCAATCCTGTACGGATACCCCATGCCATGCCATATACGAAGAGCGAAGTACCAGTCAGTTCTTTGCCTCCGAAATGAGTAGGGTCGTGCAAGCTGACGTTCCAGAATCCGTCTTCACGCTGGCAAGCCTTGAGTGCTTTGCTCATGGTGAGGAAATCGTTGATGTAATCCTGCCGGTGGGTCTCGTCAGCAGGAATCTCATTTAATATACGTACATAGGTAGCATATACCCATCCGTTTCCACGACTCCAGTAGCAGTCCTCGCCGTTTGGTTCCTTGTAGGGAGGGTCAAAGTCTGCATCTCTCCACCACAGACCGTCTTTAAGGTTGAACATGCCATTGTCACCCAACCGATTGCGGGTATATTCATACATCTGCCACATCTTGTCGAAATATTTTTGTTCGCCGGTCAGTTTGCCCATCTTGGCAAATCCGGGCATTCCCATCTGTATGGCGTCAATCCATGTCCATTCATTGATTTGCGGCGTATTGAGCAGCATGTTCAGGTTGGCCTTGGCATGACGTAACACTTTTGGGTCGGGACAGAGGTTATACATATCTATATATACTTGCGTGCAAGCATAGTTGTCGGCATGACGTGTCCATGTTTCACCACGCACCATGTTCCAGTCATGAAATTCTCCCCACTGATAGGTGTAGTTGTAATATCTGTCATCGGGATAGATGGAATAGAGTGCCATCAGTCCTTCATAATATACGGCACGTGTCCAGATGTTGCTAGGCCGCATCTTGTTCACGTAGCTGGGCTGGCGACAGTCGGGATTGTTTTTCATGTAGAAATCGTTTACCTTGATCAGTGTTTTCAGCGTTTCTTTCTGGTCGGGTATTTCCTGTGCTTTCAGCATTCCAATACCTCCCAAGAAGAGCGCCAATGCTGCAATAAATAATTTTTTCATGGTTCTTTATATTGATTAAATAAATATTTCCTGGGCAAAAGTACGGATTATTCTGTACTGAAAAAATGGAAAATAATACAGATTCCTTTGTTTTTATCCATATTTGGGTAAATTTTGTCTGCGGGGAAAGTAATTTGTACAATTACACTTGGTTTCTGTATGATTTTCTATTTCAAATATTGTTTGGTTCGTTTATCTTTGCGACATGACAATTGATTGGTATATCCAGAAACTGTTTTGAAAACGAATACATTAAGACGCAAAAAATTTTTGGAGAGATTCAAAACAGTTTCTCAATTTAAAAAGTATAGGTAATATGAATAAAATGTGGACAAAGTGGTTGGCTTTTGCTTGGGTAGCGATGTGTGCTTTGCATCTCTCGGCAAAAGATGTGTTTCCCGATGGTACTCCGGTGCCCGACTGGTTCCGTCAGACGGAAATTGTGAATTTGCAGGATTTGGGTAAAAGTTATCGCATTACAGATTATGGAGTGGTAAACGATAGTACAGTCTTGCAGACAGAGAAGATACAGGCAGTTATCGACAAGGCGTCGCAGGATGGGGGCGGAGTGGTTTATATCCCGAAAGGAACGTTTTTGAGCGGTTCACTTTTCTTTAAGCCCAATACACACCTGTATATAGAAAAAGGTGGAACTTTGAAGGGAAGTGATGATATCAGCCACTTTGCTGTTATTGATACACGTATGGAAGGGCAGAACCTGAAATATTTTGCAGCTTTGGTCAATGCCATCGGGGTGGATGGCTTTACCATTTCGGGTGAAGGACGTATTAACGGAAATGGTCTGCGTTATTGGAAATCTTTTTGGTTGCGCCGGCAAGTGAATCCGAAATGCACCAACTTGGAAGAGTTGCGCCCACGTCTGGTATATATCGCCGATTCAAGAGATGTGCAGCTCTCGGGTGTGCGTCTGGAGAACTCTCCTTTTTGGACTACCCATCTTTACCGTTGCGAGAATGTCAAGTTGCTGAACCTTTCAATTTTCGCCCCTTACGAACCGGTGAAGGCGCCCAGTTCGGATGCCATTGATATTGATGTCTGCACCAATGTGTTGGTGAAGAATTGCTATATGTCGGTCAACGATGATGCCATTGCCTTGAAAGGTGGAAAGGGACCATGGGCTGACCAGGATAAGAAAAACAATGGTTCGAACCGTAACATTATCATAGAAGATTGCGTGTATGGGTTTTGCCATAGTGCATTGACTTGCGGAAGTGAATCCATCCATGACCATAACATCGTGCTTCGTCGTTGCCGGCTGGACAATGCAAAGCGCTTGCTTTGGTTGAAGATGCGTCCCGATACGCCCCAGAACTACGAATATATTACGGTAGAAAATATCACCGGTACGGTTTCCAGCTTTCTTTATGCAAAACCATGGACCCAATTCTTCGATCTGCAAGGGCGGGAGGATATACCTTATTCATATTCTAGCCACGTGACGATGCGGAATATTACGATGGAATGTGAGGTGGTGTTTGATGTGGCAAAAGCGGAAGACCAATATAAATTGTCCGATTTTATGTTCGAAAACTTAAACTTGACCGTAACAAAGAAGCCCGAAATACAGAAAGATTGTGTAGAAGGGTTTACTTTGAAGAATGTGACGATAAACGGTAAGAAAGTGGAATGATATTAGTGGATACCCTTAAATTTCCAGCAAGCAGCTGTTTTGAATTTATCGTGTGCTGATTTGGAGTATTTCCGCTAGTGTGATGAGGAAGATAGCGGGCTATCTGATGAAGGACAGAAGCGGAAATGACCAAAAATTGCCCAAAGCACACACGAAAACGGATACATAAAGCCAAGAAAAACTTTTTGGAGAAATTCAAAACAGTTTCTCTTGGCTTTATGCTATTTTGCTAGCACATTACAAACATAGGAACTTATATAGTCAATCAGAAATGAATTGCGTAAAATTATCTCTGATTGACTATAAATGCCAATAGCACAGAAGTATTGGCTTTGATTTCCCTGACTCTTTTTATATAATGGTAGCCACATGCACGACAGATATCATAAAAAAACCGGCCTCTGATAATAGAAGCCGGCTTTTATGTAAGGAAACAATCGAATCCGAATTATAAGTTTGTACGTTTTTCCTGGATTCTCGCTTTCTTACCGGTAAGTTTGCGCAAGTAGTACAATTTAGCACGACGCACTTTACCAATCTTGTTGACAGTAATGCTGTCGATAGCCGGAGACTCCAAGGGGAAAATACGTTCTACACCTACTGTACCAGACATTTTACGTACGGTGAAGCGTTTCTTTTCGCCGTGTCCACAGATTTTGATAACTACACCACGATACATCTGAATACGTTCCTTGTTACCTTCGACGATACGGTATGCTACTGTAACCGTGTCACCTGCTTTGAATGAAGGATGCTGTTTGCCAGTAGCAAATGCTTCTTCTGCAATTTTAATTAAATCCATCTTGTTTTTTGAAATTAAATTGTTTATCGTACCCAACGCAACATACCAAGTAACTCTTCTTGACAGCGATTGCGCGGAAGCGGTGCAAAGTAAGTGATTTTTTGCGACATGGCAAAGCCTTTTCGCTTTATTTTGAAGGAAAATTTGGGCATCGTCGGCTTTTTTTCTAACTTTGACTGGAAATAAACAGACAATCAATATGAAAAAAAGATTATGTTATGGCATGTATGTGGTAGCCCTAGCTTTAACGGCATGTAGTTCAGGCTATTCGCTGGTGTCGGTAGAAGGAGAAAGGGTACCTGTGACAAAAGCATACGATGTGGAGCAAGATATGAAAGCGTGGCGTATGTTGCAGCCTTACCAGGAGGGTGTGGATAGCATCATGAAGCCGGTAATCGGCCATGCGGCACGGAAGTTGGAAGTTTACCGTCCCGAATCGCCTTTGTCGAATCTGTTAGCAGACGTGTTGCGTACGGCGGCGGAAGTTAAAACCGGTATGCCGGCAGATGTGGGCGTGATGAACATGGGAGGCATACGCAGTCTGCTGAATGAAGGGGAGGTAACGGTTGCATCGGTTTATGAAATCACTCCGTTCGAAAACCATTTGGTGGTAGTGACATTGAAAGGGAAAGACTTGCAGGAACTGTTCAGGCAGATGGCTGGGGTACATGGAGAAGGACTAAGTGGAGCAAGGCTTGTCATATCGGAATCGGGCAATCTGCTGAGTGCGAAAGTCGGTGGAAAGGACATTGACCCGGAAAAGGACTATCAGGTAGCTACCATTGACTATTTGGCCGAAGGGAATGATCACTTGTCAGCCTTTAAAGAAGCTGTGGGTAAGCTTGAACCGGAAAATGCTGTTTTGCGGGATTTGTTCATCGATTATGTGAAAAAGATGGAAGCTTTGGGCAAGTGTGTTGATGCGAAGGTGGAAGGGCGGATTGTTGAACAATAATACAGATTAAGCAATGAAAAAATTGTGTCTTATTTCTTTATGGGTATGTTTGCTTGTGGTTACAGCAGCAGCCCAGTCAACCAAGGAGATTTATTTATTTCATACCAATGACATGCATAGTCGTATTGAGCCTTTTCCTGAAAATTACCAGGATACCTTGCTGGCAGGGAAAGCCGGTATGGTGCGACGTGCTACTTTTATCAGCCAGCAGCGTGAAATCCATCCTGATTTGTTGCTTTTCGATTGTGGGGATTTCTCGCAAGGTACACCTTATTATAATATATATAAGGGAGAAGTGGAAATCAGCATGATGAACGAGATGCGTTATGATGCTGGTACTATCGGGAACCATGAGTTCGATTTCGGTTTGGAGAATATGGCGCGTTTGTTCAGGTTGGCAGAGTTTCCCATTGTATGTGCCAATTATGATGTGACGGGTACTGTGCTGGAAGGTTTGGTGAAAGAGTATGTTGTGTTGCATCGGGATGGCATTAAGATTGGAGTGTTCGGGTTGGGCGCGCAACTGGAAGGTTTGGTGGCAAAAGCATCGTATGGTGATGTGAAGTTTGAGGATCCTGTCTCTGAAGCACAACGGATTGCTGACCTGCTGAAAATGCAGGAGAAGTGTGATTTGGTGATTTGTCTTTCTCATTTGGGTTGGAAAGGAGAGCCTTATTCGGATGTGGAACTGATAGAGAATACGTGCAATATCGATGTAGTATTGGGCGGACATTCGCATTCTTATTTTGAGAAACCTGAATATTATAAGAATCTGGATGGCGTGGAAGTGCCTTTGCAACAAATGGGAAAGCATGCCGCTTTTATAGGAAAAATGGTGTTGACTTTGCAAAAGAACTGAGATGAGAAAGGCGGTCGTTTTATATATATGCTTGTTGTTGTCTGTCTGGGTAGAGGCTCACACGATGCCTTCGGTATTGAGCCAGGTGAAAGATACGGCAGCGTGCCGCAGATGGGTAGAAAGCCGGTTGTCGGAGATGACATTGAAACAGAAAATCGGACAGCTGTTTATCCATACGGTAGATCCTGTTACAGCTCCGCGCAACAAAGCCCAGATACGGAAAGCGATTGAGGAATATGGATTAGGTGGATTGTTGTTTGCCAAGGGGCGGATAGACCAGCAGGTGCAATTGACTAACTTGGCACAGCAATGGAGCCGGATCCCTTTGCTGATTACTTTTGATGGTGAATGGGGATTGGCTATGCGTCTGAAAGATACGCCCGAATTTCCCAAAAACCGGATATTGGGATGTGTTCAGGATGATTCGTTGATTTATCGTTATGGGAGAGAGGTGGCACGTCAGTTGCGTGAAATAGGGGTGCAGGTTAATTTCGCTCCTGTGGCGGATGTGGATAATAATCCGGGAAATCCAGTCATCAATACCCGTTCTTTCGGGAGTAACCCCAAAGAAGTGGCACGGAAAGTTATTGCTTATGCACGCGGTTTGGAAGATGGAGGTGTGTTGGCTGTCTGCAAGCATTTTCCCGGACATGGTGATACGGATGTCGATTCGCATAAGGCATTGCCAGTGCTTCCTTTTGACCGTGCCCGTATGGATTCTATTGAGTTGTATCCATTTCGTAGGGCGATAGATGCGGGAGTAAGTGGTATGATGGTCGGGCATCTGCAAGTTCCTGAATTGGAGGAGAAGCCGGCTTCTATTTCTTCCGATATTATAACCACTATGTTGCAGGATGAGTTTCATTTCTCCGGACTAGTCTTTACCGATGCGCTCGAAATGCGAGGTATCCGTCAGGCGGACGATGTGTGTGCACAGGCACTTTTGGCCGGAAACGATTTGTTGTTGGCTCCACGTAATTTAAAGCGGGAAATGACTGGAGTAATGAATGCTATAAAGAAAGGCCTGCTTACCGAAGAGGTGATTACCGAGAAATGCCGGAAGGTACTTACCTTTAAATATGCATTGGGTCTAAGTCAGCGCCCGGTGGTGGATGAAAAAGATTTGAAGTCTCGTATACGCATTCCTGAAACAGACAGCTTGCTGCTGGCATTGGATAAAGCAGCTGTTACAGTACTGAAGGACTCGTTGGAAATACTTCCGTTGGAATTGGCTTTGTCAGGTAATGTCTTGTTGAGCATTTCTCCTTCGATAGTCGATTCTTATCCTTTTTACAACGGATTGCAGGAATCGATAACAATCAATTGGGTACATGCACGTGTGGATTCGTTGCAGTCCATTCGTAAGCGGCTTCGCACGGCACAGCAGGTTATCGTGGCATTGCATCAGAAAGATTATGAATCTTATGTGCCGTTTCTTCAGGAATTGGCAGCCGATAAACCACTGGTGGTCGTTTCTTTTGTTCCTCAGGAGGATTTGAAGACTATGCTTCCTGTCTTGCAGCATGCTTCAGCCGTTGTTCAGGCACATGTCGGAACAGAAGCAGTTCAACGTTATGTAGCAAAGGTCATGACAGGCAGAGACAAGGTGACAGGACGTTTGTCGGTAGGCATTCCCGGCTGGTGTCAAGCAGGTGTAGGCATAACAATAGACCCTGATTGCCCCTATTTGTATACACCTGAAGATTTTGGTATGGATTCGCGTATATTGGCACGTATTGATACAATAGCCCAGGAAGGGATTGATGCGCAGGCTTATCCCGGATGTCATGTGCTGATATTGAAGGATGGATATCCTGTCTATAATAAATGCTTCGGAACATTTACCTACGATGGTTCGCGCAAGGTGAAAGAAAATGATTTATATGATTTGGCTTCTTTGAGTAAAGTGACCGGTACATTGTTGGCTGTAATGAAATTGTATGACGAAGGTAAATTCGGATTGACCGATCGGATGAGTCAGTATTTGCCAATGTTGGAAGATACACGGAAATCGCGTATTACTGTCCAGGATTTGTTGTTTCACGAATCTGGTTTGCCTGCTTACTGGGCTTTCTATAAGGAAGCTATTGATTCGAAGTCATGTAAAGGAGGTTTGTTTCGTAAAAAGTATGACCGGTATCACACGTTGCAAGTAGATGAAAACCTGTATGCCTGTACCGGGTTCGTTTATAAAAAAGAATGGGTTTCTTCTGTACGCACAGGGAAGTATGTGTTGCCTTTGTCCGACAGCTTGTATTTGAATGCTGATTTTCGGAAAGAGATAAACCGGCAATTGGCAGATATACCTTTGAAAGGACATTCTTACCGGTATAGTTGTTTGAACTTTATGTTGCTGAAAGAGTTAGTGGAATCTGTTGCAGGCGTTGCATTGGATGTGTATTTGGATAGTGTATTCTATAAGCCGATGGGTTTGGTGCATACGGCATACAATCCTTTGCATCGGTTTGATAAATCGCAGATTGTGCCTACTGCGGCTGAAGACTTTTTGCGTAGAACAGAACTGCAAGGGTATGTAAATGATGAGATTGCAGCTTTCATGGGAGGAGTTTCAGGTAATGCCGGACTTTTTTCGACGGCACATGATGTAGGAGCTGTCTTTCAAATGCTGTTGGATCGGGGAGTGTATGGAGGGCATCGTTACCTGAGTAGGGCTACATGCGACTTATTCATTACCTTACAGTCGGAAGAGAGCAGGAGAGGACTGGGGTTCGACAAGCCTGATACCGGGCATCCAGAGCATAGCCCGTGTGCGGCTGAAACTCCGCAAGGGGTTTTTGGGCATACAGGCTTTACTGGTACTTGTGCTTGGGCAGATCCGGAAAACGATTTGGTCTTTGTTTTCTTGAGCAACCGCACTTATCCGCGTGCATTCAATCATAAGAATCTGACTAAGCTGAATATACGTACACGTATGCAACAAGCAATGTATCAGTCTATAAAGCGGTGATTCTATTTAGACTATGTACAAATTAATCAAATATTGCTATGTAGACGTTACAACTTCACATAAAAAAGTTACCTTTGCATTATCAAATTAGTACTAATAATAACTTTTAACTTTTACAACAATGGCTTACGTAATTAGTGACGATTGTATCGCTTGCGGTACTTGTATCGATGAATGCCCGGTTGGCGCAATCTCTGAAGGTGACAAATATTCTATCAACCCGGATATGTGTACAGAATGCGGTACTTGCGCAGATGTATGTCCTTCTGAAGCAATCCACCAAGGATAATCGATAAATCGTCGGTTTTAAAATTTATAGAGGATGTTCTCTTTTTGGAGTGCATCCTCTTTTGTATTTGGGTCAGGCTTCAAACATCCGGCTTCTCGATAATAGACATGAGCCTATGATACCTGCCTGGCTTTTCAGTTTTGACAAAATGATTTCTGAATCGCGGCTCATCAGGCTAAGTGTGTATTTTCGTACGGTGGTAATGATGGGCTGTAACAGAAATTCGCCTGCATTCGACATTTCCCCTCCAATGATAACTGTATCAGGATTGAAAATATTGATAAGGTTACCGATATGCACCCCCAGTTGTTGTCCGATTTCTTCTACCAGTTCAATGGCAAGTAAGTCTTCTTTGCCTATGGCATTGAATATATCATCCAAGGTAATGTCTTCGATGGACTTTTCAGACAGGACAATCGAAGTCTCGCCTGCTTTCAGGTGTTCGATGAATTTGCGGTAGAGAGCCGAACAGGAATTTTCAGTTTCCAGGCATCCCTTTTTGCCGCAATGGCAGATAATCTGGTTGTCATACCCATAGGTGTGGCCGAATTCGCCCGAGAACCCAGACTTGCCTTTGTATAATTTCCCGTCTATCAGAATACCCATGCCCAGCCCCCAGTCTATATTGATAAAAAGAGCATTGCGCGAACCTTTTAGAGCTCCTTTGATATATTCGCCATACAACATGGCGCGGCTATCGTTCTCGATAGAAACTTCGATGTGTATACGTTCTGTCAATATTTCTGCTAAAGGGCGTTCGCCGAAGTTGAAGAAACTGTGACTGTATCCCAGTTCTGGATTCACCCGTCCGCACAGAGCTACATTGATGTGTATAATCCGCTCTTTACTGATGCTGAGTCCATCAATAAAGGTTTCAATGTGTCGGCAGATTTTGTCAATGCATGCCATTGTGTCTTGCCGTTCGATATGGATACCCATTTGTAGTTTCAGTAAATCACCTTTGAAGTTGATGAGACCGATATGCAGGCTGTTCCACGTTATGGATACGCCGATAAAATAGGCCGAATCAGGGTTTAGTCCATAAAGAATTGGATGTCTTCCACCGCTCGTTTCCAATTTCCCATATTCATCAATGTAGCCTTGTTCATGCATTTCGTCTATTACTTTTGTTACAGTAGGAATGCTTAAGTCCATGTCTTTGGCTAGGTCGGTAATGGTCGAATTTTCATTATATATTAAATAGGTAATGATATGCTTTTTCATAATAGCACTTTTCGAACCTTTTTGGATGTCTGCTAATAGCTGTTCTTTCATAAGCGGTGTTTTTAAAAATGGAAAGCCGGTTAATTAAAAATTTAAAAAACAATCGATAATTACTTTGTATAATGATTGTTTTATTCATAATTCCCAATATCTTTGCAGTGGTTTAACATGCAAAGTGGATTCTTGTTACAAATATATTAATTAAATCTGGAAAAACTATGAGAGTTATTATCGAATCTGATTATCGGTCTCTTTCTGAATGGGCTGCCAACTATGTGGCAAAACGGATAAACGAGTTCCAGCCATCTTCCGAACGTCCTTTTGTATTGGGCTTGCCTACGGGCTCTTCCCCATTGGGCATGTATAAGGCGCTGATTGAACTGAACCGAGCGGGAAAGGTGTCTTTCCGCAATGTGGTGACTTTCAATATGGATGAATACGTGGGCCTTCCCGAATCGCATCCGGAAAGCTACCATTCGTTTATGTTCAACAACTTTTTCAACCATATTGACATTCCGAAGGAAAACATCCATATCCTGAACGGGAACGCTTCCGACTTGGAGGCTGAGTGCGGGAATTATGAAAAGCAGATTGCTTCGTATGGGGGCATCGACCTGTTTGTGGGCGGCATCGGTCCCGACGGCCACATCGCGTTCAACGAGCCGGGTTCTTCCCTGACTTCGCGTACCCGTGTGAAGACGCTGACCACCGATACGATTGTGGCAAATTCGCGTTTCTTCGATAACGATGTGGACAAGGTCCCCAAGACTGCGCTGACCGTAGGGGTGGGCACGGTAATGGACGCCAAAGAGGTACTGATCCTTTGCAACGGGCACAATAAGGCGCGTGCCTTGCAGCATGCCGTTGAAGGAAGCCTAACGCAGATGTGGACCATCAGTGCCTTGCAGATGCACCGCCACGGCATCATCGTATGCGATGAGGCGGCTACGGACGAACTGAAAGTGGGCACGTACCGCTACTTCAAGGACATCGAGCGCAACAACCTGTAATCCATTATCCATTATTAATTGTTAATTGTTAATTGTTAATTATTCATTATTAATTATTAACTATAGCCATGAGAACCAATCTGAGTTCGCAGATATCCCTTAACAGGGTGTCTACCCGATATTACAAGCCGGAGAATACGATTGACCGCTCCGTGCTGACCCGTTTTGAGAAAATCCCGACCAATATCTATGAAACAGTAGACGAAGGCGTGAAGTGCATAGCCGATAAGGTTATCCGCAAGATACAGGAACGCCAGCATGACGGCAAGTTCTGTACGTTGGCTTTGGGCACGGGGGCTTCGCTCCGTCCGCTTTACGCCGAACTGGTGCGCCGCCATAAGGAAGAA
>NZ_NFKD01000024.1:0-58247 GCF_002160215.1 Bacteroides sp. An19
TTGGTCCTTTTCGCTCCTGTTCTTCGTCAGATAGCCCGCTATCTTCCTCATCACAGAAGCGAAAATGCCTCAAAAACTCATCCCAAATCATCGCACGATAAATTCAAAACAGCTTCTCATTTTCGTGTGTGCTTTGGGCGATAAATTCAAAACAGCTTCTCATTTTCGTGTGTGCTTTGGGCGATAAATTCAAAACAGTTTCTGAATGAATGTCCTCAAAATGCCAGTCGAAATGAAGCTTATCCGGTGGCTGATGGATATGGCTGCATTGGGCATTGCAACTAGCTTCATAGGCTTATGAAACTAGTTGCGTTTCGGACGGCCTCTCGTGCGGAGGGAACCGTGCGGTAATAAAAATGTATTCTTGGCAGGGCACAATCGTATCTAGGAGTACAAGTGTGTGGAATATCTATCTGATTCTGCTCTTTTTAAATTAATTTTTCCACACAAATAACCAACTATTTCACCTTCTTTCATAATATTTGCTATAATTTTGTTACCCAAATGTGGAACGAAGTTAAGCCTACTATTATGAAAGGCACATGCGGACAGATAAAAGGGGGAGAATGCACTTTCTTCCAAGATATTTTCTCTTCGTGTCCTTTCAGAGTAGACGCAAGGACTGGATTTATTTTTAATACTCAACTTAATATTTAGTTTATGGATTTAGCAAATTTAGTTCGTAGGGCAGGAGCTACGCTATTGCTGGCTATGCTGTGTCTCGTTATGTTTGCTCAGGGAAAGACGGTGACCGGTACGGTTGTAGACGGCACGGGTGAGCCGCTGATTGGAGTAAGCGTATTAGTGAAAGGTACTACTGCGGGAGCGATTACCGATTTCGACGGTAAGTTTTCTATTCCGAACGTGAAAGCAGGAAGTACGCTGGTGGTGTCGTATATCGGGTATGCTACTCAGGAAATCAAGGTGGATGACCAAACTACATTTAACATTACATTGGCAGACGATGCCCAGCTGCTGGACGAAGTGGTGGTAATCGGATACGGAACAATGTCAAAGAGGGACTTGACCGGTTCAATCGCTTCGGTTGACGCGGAACAATTGGCAGCCGTACCTGTAAACAATGTGTCGGAAGCATTGACTGGTAAGATGCCGGGTGTATCTATCACAACCACGGAAGGATCTCCCGATGCTGAAGTGAAAATCCGTGTGCGTGGAGGTGGTTCTTTGTCGCAGGATAACTCTCCTTTATATATTGTGGACGGATTTCCGGTAAGCAGTATCAGTGATATCGCTTCGGCAGATATCGAAAGCATCGATGTGTTAAAGGACGCTTCTTCTACCGCTATTTACGGTGCTAAAGGAGCCAATGGTGTTATTATCATTACTACGAAGTCCGGACACGAAGGGAAGCCGCAAGTCAATTTCGGTGCATCTTTCGGTATACGCAAGCGGGTAGGCGAAGTAGGTGTGTTAAGCCCGTATGAGTATGTGATGTACCAGCAGGAACTGAACCAGGACGGAACGAATTACGGTTTGTATCAGGATTTGGACATCTGGAAATCGGTAGAAGGGACTAACTATCAGGAAGAGCTTTTCGGACGTACGGGTAACCAGCAGCAATACAACGTGAGTGTAAACGGCGGTACGAAAGAAACCAAATATGCGGTCAGCTATTCACGCAATGACGAAAAGAGCGTCATGATCGGGTCGGGCTATGCACGTAACAATATTACCGTAAAGTTGCAGACCAAGTTGAACAAGTGGTTGACGCTTGACTTGAACGACCGTTTCTCGTATACGGAAATTGACGGTTTGAGTGGTGGTGCTGATACACAGGAGAGCAGTAAGGCATACTCAATCGTGGCGCGCAGTACCATCTATCGTCCGATAACCCGTCTTTCGGAAGATTTTGTGGACGAGGATACCGGTAATACGGATTTTACTCCGTTGGAACGTATTAACGCGACTTATAAGAAGCAGACCCGTCTGCAGAACAATGCCAATGCCAGCCTGACATGGGAGCCGATAGAAGGCTTGAAATTCCGTTCGGAATACGGATACGGATGGCGTTATAATAACACGGACCAGGTGTGGGAAGCCAAAGCTACCGCCAATTCGAAGTTCGGTTATTCTGGTCAGCCTCAGGCATATCTGACCAAGCGTGTCCAAAAGGAATGGCGTTTGGCGAATACGGTGACATACGACCATAAGAACCTGTTGGCAAAACAAGATAAGTTTAACGTAATGATTGGTCAGGAAATGACCAGTTCATGGTATGATGATACCAATATGACTTCGGTAGGCTTCCCGACCGACAATACGGTAGACCAGGTGCTTGCCTCTATGGGTAACGGAACGGCATTGCCCACTGAAACTTATATTGGTATTAAGGATAATACTTCTTCTTTCTTCGGACGTATCAACTATTCATTGCTTGACCGTTATTTGCTGACCGCTACGGTCCGTGCCGATGGTTCCAGCAAATTCACCGACGGCAACCGTTGGGGCGTATTCCCCTCTGTAGCTTTAGCATGGCGCATTAGCGAAGAATCATTCATGAAAAAAGCGAGCGACTGGCTTTCCAACCTGAAACTCCGTCTTTCGTTCGGTACAGCAGGTAACAACCGCATTGATGCCAAATACATGTATACGACTTATTCGCTGGGTAGCACGAGCGACCGTACCATTTATTTCGGTGAATCGGCAGCTTCGATGTTGCAACGCGGTGACATGCTTTCTAATCCTGACTTGAAATGGGAAACTACCATAACCCGCAACATCGGTATTGACTTTGGTTTCTTCAATAGCCGCATAACCGGTAGCATCGATGCTTATTGGAATACGACAAAAGACTTGCTGATGCGCCAGACGCTTCCGGGGGCTTCCGGATACAGTTATCAGTATCAGAATGTAGGGCAGACTTCTAACAGGGGTATCGAGTTTATGACGGACATTGTGATTGCCGATAAAAACGACTGGGGATTGAACTTCAGCTTCAACATTGCATATAACCGTGGCAAGATTGACAAGTATCCTGGCGGGGCTACTTGGGAAAGCAGCCGTTGGTCTGGTTCGGGTGTTATCAGTCAGGAAGAATTCTATCTGGAAGAAGGCGGACGGCTGGGTGAAGTATACGGCTATATTTACGATGGTGTGTATACAACCGATGATTTGCAATGGAACGGCACGGGATGGGCAATCCGTACAGACGCGGAAGGAAATCCTGTAACTCATGGATTAGGTACTGTAACAGGTTCATTGGAACCGGGTTCGATGAAGCTGAAAGACGTGAATAACGACGGTGTTATCGATGCCAATGATAAAGTCCGTTTGGGCAATACCATTCAGCCCGTGATTGGTGGTTTCGGACTGAACGGCCGTTTTCTGAAGAACTTTGACTTTACGGTATTCTTTAATTATCAATTGGGAGGTCAAATCATCAACGGAACAAAAGCCGCTTCAAGTTATTATGAAGGCTCACGCCAACACTATAATGTGAACAATAACTTTACAATGGCCAACCGTTGGTCGCGCGTAGACCCCGTTACAGGCGAAAATATGATGAACCGTAATTTTGCCAATGACTACATTGCCGCTCATGGCGAACAGGCTTATTATGACTATATCAATGGCGTGAACAGCGGAAAGTCTATTTATAACCCGGCTACCGTAACCGGACGTCCCCTTACCAGCTGGGATGTGGAAGATGCGTCTTTCTTGCGCTTGCAGACCGTTTCTATCGGTTATACCTTGCCGAAAGCATGGAGCCAGAAGATGCTGATGCAAAATGTACGCATCTATGCTACAGGATATAACTTGTTCTGCTTTACAGGTTATTCGGGAGTAGACCCTGAAGTGGATTGCTGTACCAGCACTCCGATGACTCCGGGTGTGGATTATGCGGCTTATCCCAAGAGCTTCTCTATTGTTGGAGGTATCAACGTTACATTCTAAAAACCTGAAAAAAGGATTGAAATATGAAAAATATATATAAGACATGGGCACTGGCAGGCTTGGCCTTTGCCACAACATTGACATCTTGTTCCGACTTCTTGGACCAGACGTCTCCTTCTGAAATGTTTCCCGAAACGGTATACAATACGGAAGGATATACCCAACAAGCTTTGAACAAAGTATATGCCGGACTTGTGTTAGACCACACTTACGGATGCCGTATTCCGTTGAACTTTTCTACCAACAGCGACATTGAACTGGTAGATGCCTTGACGCAAGAAACTACTACGGCAGATTCCGAACGCGGTCTTTGCAGCTACAATGCTCCCAATTGGAACCGTTTGGCAAATAACTGGAGCGAAATGTTCGAGATTATCGAGAATGCCAATTTGGTTATCGAGGGCATACGCGGTTCCGAAATCCGTGAAAATGAAAACATGCGTTACTATTTGGGTGAAGCGCTTACCTTGCGTGCCATGGTGTATTTCGACTTAATCAAGCATTACGGTGATGTGCCCATGAAGATGGAATCCACCAAAAGTGACGGTTCCAATCTTTATTTGGAAAAGACCGACCGTGATGTCATCATGGACTCTCTGCTGGTGGATTTGCAGGAAGCTGCCGAATTGTTGCCGTGGGTAGGAGAGGCAGGTTATACTTCTGAGCATTGTACCAAAGGTTTCGCATACGGACTGGCTGCCCGCATTGCATTGGCTGAAGCCGGTTATGCCATCCGTGAGACACCCAAAGAAGGTTATGTAAACCTGAGCGAGAAGCGTGAAGGCCAGTTGGGATACAGTGACCCTACTTATCCGACGATGCGCCCGGGTGATGAGAAACGCCGCGAACTGTATGAACTTGCCTTGAACTGCTTGGATGCCATCATCACCAGTGGCAGACACCAACTGAATCCCAGTTATGAAGATGAATGGTATCGCATCAACCAGTTGACGCTGGACCAGACGTATTACGAGAACATCTTCGAAGTGGCACACGGACTGAATTATTCAGGTGAGATGGGGTATACGGCAGGTGTGCGTATCAATACGGCGGGTAGCCCGTTTGGCTTCAGCAATTCATCAGGAAAAGTGAAGCTGACTGCTCCTTTCTTTATGTCGTTCGATCCGGAAGATGTGCGCCGTGACATAACTTGTGCACCGTACGAATTGCGTGATGTGACTGCTACGCAGACCTTTACGAATGCTCCTTTCGGCATTTATGTGGCAAAATGGGATGTACGTAAGATGACGGAAGAGTGGCGTGCCCAAAATGCTGCTGTAAGTACAAAGACCGGTTATGGCATCAACTGGGTAGTGATGCGTTATTCTGACGTATTGCTGATGTATGCCGAAGTGGTAAACGAACTTTACGGGCCTAACGGTAGCGGGACATGTGGTAAGTCGGCTATGGAAGCTCTGGCAGAAGTGCGCAGCCGTGCCTTTAACGGGAATGCCGAAAAGGTTTCACAATACGTAGCCCAGGCAGCCGGAAGTAAGGAGTCGTTCTTCGACGCTATCGTGGATGAACGTGCTTGGGAGTTGGCAGGTGAAGCTGTACGTAAGTACGACCTTATCCGCTGGGGATTGCTGATAGATAAGACCGTGGAAATGCTTGATTCTTACAAACACGCCATTGAAAATGATGAGTATGTGGCAGACCTGTATTATAAGGAAAGTGCAGGTGCCGACCCTTGGTATCTGGTAGACTATTCCAGTGTATGCTGGTATGAAGAACCGGAGAGTACCAACGATTATAAGAGCGTCAGCTTCTGGGGCAATGTGAAGAAAGACGGGGTGATTCCTGATGACAACAGCACGTACGATGCGCTCAATTACATCAGCAGCGGCCTTATCAGCTACGATAAATATGCTGGTTTCCAAGGTGCTGCCGGACCGGTGGTTAACCGTCACGTGTGGCCTATTCATACCACGACTATCAACGATTCTAACGGGCACTTGAAGAACTCTTACGGATTTAATTAATCTCCAATTTTAAAATGATATGAATATGAAAACCAACTATAAATATCTATTCATGGCAGGTCTTCTTTCTGCAGGAATGACCGCCTGCGTGGATGACAATGACTGGGGCACCGACAGCAGCTATAACCGTCTGTTCGGGGCACAGGACATACAGGTTTCGGCTATGGCAACTACAGCCGAAGTAACTTTCGACCGTCTTTCAAGCGTGGATTATTACATCCTGGAACTGAGTACAGACAGTCTTTATCAAGAAGACTATCATCAAGGTTCCCGGATTGATACGGTACGCGAATCGCCTTACATCCTGGAAGGGCTGACCGGTGAAACTACTTATTTTCTCCGTATGAAAGCTTTCTCGAATAATGGTACGCCTCCTTCATTGTGGAGTTATTTCGAAGATGGGGACCGCCGTTCGTTTGAAACCGATGGTGAACAGATTTTCAATTCTGTGGCATCGGCAGACTTGACTGAAAGCACGGTGCGCCTGACTTGGCTGGCTGATGCCGAGGTTACACATATTGACGTGTACGCTTCTGAGGAGGATTTCGATGCCGGTGAACCGGCTCTTCAAACCTATCAGATAACAGCAGACGACCGCGCGGCAAGCGCATGCACCATCAGCGGGCTGGAATCGCAGACCGAATATTGGTTTGTTATCTATAATGGAACGACGAAGCGTGGCGAAATCGGTGCTACCACTACACCGCCGATGCCTGACGCTGACTTGAAGATCTCGCTGGAAGAAGGCGTTACGCTGATTGACCAAGTGCTGATTGACGACCTCGCTGCACAGGCGCAAGCCGCTGCCGGAGGCGCATCAAGCTACAGCCTGACGCTGGGTATTCCGGGCGGTGCTGCGATGGAGGTACATGGAGTAGATGAGGAGACAGGCGAAGCGACTGGGCTGGCAATACCTGAAGGCATGTCTGTTACGTTCTTTGCATTACCGGGCGAACGTCCTGTGCTGAGTTTCCAGAAGTCGCTTGAAATCGGAGGTACGCACGGATATATCCGTTTCGAGGGAGTGACGATTGTAGACGACGGCTGCCAGTATCTGGTAAACGAAAGCAACGGTGCCGCTATCGGCGACTTTACGCTGACTAACTGTATGATAGATAACATGAACAGAAGCATCGTACGTCTGCAGGCTTCGGATGCTGTGACTTTCAACGCTATCACGATTGACAATTGTGTGGTTACCAACATCGGTTCAGGTGGCTATGCCGTATTCCGTGTGGACAATGCAGCGTATACCATTGGTGCTATCAACGTAACAAATTCTACGTTCAGTAATGTAGGGCATAACTTTATCCAGGCAGGCAAATGTGCCTTGTCAGAAGTGAATTTCAACGGAGTGACCTTCTATAATGCACCGAACAACGCCAGCCGTTACCTGGTAGATGCGAATGGAAACAGCACGAATGTCAACGTAGAAAATACTCTCTTCGGTCTGACTCCGGGACGAGGCATCCGTACCGATGGCACGGTTACGGTTGTCAACTCTTTCAAGACTACTGACGGCGTGTTCAGCAGCAATGACTTCGATGTAGATGTGACTTCGCCTGAAGCGACTTCTGCAGAAGTGTTTACCGATCCGGAAAACGGCGACTTCACGCTCTTGCTGGATGAGTTGAACGGCATCGGCGACCCGCGTTGGTTTACCGAGTAAAAAGGACAAACAGCCGTAGGCTGAATTTTGATATGTTTTTTCAATAAAAAGAGGCGGTACATCATGCACCGCCTCTTTTTGGCTTCTTATACAGATGCCCGTATTGGCCGATACAAGCGTTTACATTTGCTGATGTAAGCGTTTGTGATTGCCAATACGGGCATTCGTGTTTTCGGAAACTTTAGGTATAACTTGACGGTGCTTACGGCATCACCTTCACTCCCGTGGCATTGACCGTTTTCACATTGTCTGCCGCATGGTCAGGGCGGGGAGTGCCCCATGCTACGTTGCACGACTGCAGCCGGATGTCCGAAGCCGTGTCGATGTAGAAGCCGTACGTGTTGCCACGCACGAAGCCCTCGCCGTCGCACGGACGCTTGTCGTAGATACCACCCTCGTAGGCGGTCTTTTTTTGCAGCGAGAGCGACACTTGGTCGAAGTAGATGTGGTTTACCTTTTCGGGTGTGTCGCCGCCTACAAACGCCCCGTTTTCGCTCGTACAGCGGATATTATGGAAGTAGATGTGGCTCACCTCGCCGCATGCGCCTTTTGTCGCTCCTTTCGGGAAACGCCAGCCGGCATCCTTGTGGTTGCCTACGGCGCGGGGGTAGGAGGTGACGTAAATGGCTTCAGCCTTTCCCCACCACACGTCGGAGAAGAAGCGGCAGTCCACTATCATGTTCGAGAACGTCACGTCGGTCACCGTACCCTCGTCGCGGTTCTGGATGCCGATGCCTCGGTTGCTGTCCTTGATGATGCAGTTGGTGAAGAGCACGCGGCGGATGCTGTCCATGTTTTCAGACCCTATCTTGATGGCGCACGAGCGCGAGGTCATTGTGCAGTTGCTCACCACTACATCCTCGCAGGGACCGTATTGCTCGAATTCGCGGCGGTTCTTCAGGCAGATGCAGTCGTCGCCCGACTCGATGAAACAGTTCGCGATGCGCACGTCTTTCGAATGGTCCACGTCGATGCCGTCGCCGTTGCGGATTTTCAGGTTGTTCAGAATGCTGATGCCGTCTATCGAAGCGTCACGGCAGCCGATGAGATGTACGGTCCAGTAGGCACTGTTGCGGATGGTCACGTCACGGATGACCAGCTTCTCGACATCCGTCAGTGTCAGCACGTGCGGGCGCGGGTCGAAGTCGGTCACGGGCTTCAGTTCGTACGAGTCTTCCAGTTCCTTGCCCATGAATGCCACGCCGTTGCCGTCGATGGTTCCCGTTCCGGTGATGGACACGTTTTTCAGTCCTTTGCCGCTAATCCACATCATCCCTTCGCCCCGGTTTTCGCCGAATGCGCTTTCGGTGTAGGCGCTCTCGTCAGGGTTCGCCAGCAGGCACGAATTGGGTTCAAGATGCAGGTCGACATACGAGGCGAGCCGGAAGGGGCTGCACAAGAAGGTATGTCCGGCAGGGACGAGCACCGTGCCGCCTCCTGCCTTCGAGCAGGCGTCAATGGCGCGTTGCAGGGCTGGGGCATCGTCGGTGGTGCCATCGCCCGTGGCTCCGTAGTCCAGGATATTGTACACATTGGTTTGCTTCGTCTGGCACGAACCGAGGAGGCAGATGCCCAGCACGAAAAGCAGCAGTCGGTTTGTCTTAAAGATTCCAGTCATATCAAAATTGGTTTTTAGGTGAATAATTCGGTTATAAGTAGATGTTGAGAATTAGTTTATATAATGTGTCAGCTCAGAAACGCAGATTAACGCAGATTAGCGCGGATTCTTTTGATTTACTATTTTTCGATTTATGAAGTACGATTTAATGCTCGAATAGTAAATTGTCAAATCGTAAATTAAAGTAATCTGCGCTAATCTGCGAAAATCTGTGTTTCTGATAATATCATTTTATTTTTTATTTTGCATACTTACTTAAATCACTATAGAAATGCGCGCCGGACCCTCGCCGGAGACCTTCGGGGTGTCGGAAAATGCGCGGCGACCCCTCGCCTCGCATTTTCTACCTCTCAGAAGGCTCTTGGCGGACAGTCTTCCGGCTTGTTTCCCCAGCCGGGAACAGGCTCCGGACCCATTTCGAACTCCATGGTGCCGCCCCGAAGGATGTCTTCGTGGGTGATGTAGTTCTTGGTATAAGGCTTGCCGTCGAGGGTGACGCGTTGGATGTAGATGTTCTCAGCAGAGGCTTCGGGTGCCAGGAGGCGGAATGTGTTTCCGTTTTCCAACGTCAGCACGGCTTCCTGGAATGAAGGACTTGCCAGAGCATAGTAGGGCGTACCGGGGCAGACGGGATAGAAGCCGAGGGCGGCGAAGACGTACCATGCCGACATCTGCCCGGCATCGTCGTTGCCCGAAAGGCCGCCGGGCGCGTCGAGGTATTCGGTCTGTAGGATGTGGCGCACGGCGCGTTGCGTCTTCCACGGCTGGCGGGCGTAGTTGAACATGAACGCCACTTGGTGGCAAGGCTCGTTGCCGTGCCAGTAACGCCCTTGGCTGAACATCGAGTCGAGCTTCGCCACGTATGCTTCCTCGCCTCCCATGCATTCCATGAGGCCGTAGGGGTCGTGGGGCACGTACCACGTGTAGTGGCAGGGCGCGCCTTCGGTGATGAACGGGGCGAAACGGAAAGCGTTGTCCTCGGCGAGGAAAGTGCCGTCGGCGTGCCGCCCCTGCGCGTATCCGGTGCGGGGGTCGATGACGTTGCGGTAGTTCTGCGCACGGCGCATCAGGGTCTCATAATCCTTTGTCTTTCCCAGGCGTTCCGCCACTTGCGCCAGCACGAAATCATCGTAGGCGTACTCCAGCGTGCGCGACACCTGTTCGCGTTTGTGGAAAGCATCGGGTACACTGTCTTCCAGCGGGATGTAGCCATACCGGAGGTATGAAGGCAAGGCTCGTCTGCCCATGCCATTGATGTATTCTTCGTGCGTAGAGGGGCTTTCGAAGGCATTGCGGCGCATTCCCTCGTATGCCTTACGGATATCGAATCCGCCGATGCCCTTCACGTAGGCGTCGCCCAGTGCGGCAATGCAGTGGTCGCCTATCATCGCCGCCGTATAGCTGTTCCAGCAGGGGAAGATGGGGAGCCAGCCGCCTTCTTCGTATTTATGCACGAGCGATTGCATCATCTGTCCGGCGCGGGTGGGGTAGAGCAGGTTAAGGAGCGGATGCAGGGCGCGGTAGGTATCCCATAGGCTGTAGTCTTCGTAATAAGTCTCACCCTCAGGCAATTGGCGGATGGGCTTGCCGGTGGCGAACGAAGGGTAGCGTCCGTCTGCATCGCTGAAGGCGCGGGGCAGGAACGAGGCGTGGTAGAGGGCGGTGTAGAACTTCCGCCGGGCGGTCTCGTCACCGGTCTTTACCTGGATGCTTGCCAGGTGCCGCTCCCAGATGTCGGAAAGCTCCTGGCGCGTGCGGTCGAAGTCCCAGTGCGGGATTTCGGCGGCGAGGTTGCGCAGGGCGCCTTCGCGGTCGGTGAACGATGAGGCGGCTTTCACCAGCAGCGTTTCGCCCTCCGTCACGGCGAACTGCACGTACACGCCGATGCCTTGTCCCGACTGGATGTGGGTCTGATTAGCGAAGAGGCTGTCGCCACGGAAAGTGCCGAAGGCGGTGGACTGGTTCTGGTATTCGATGACGAAGTGTCCGCTGTAGCCTGCCGCTTCGCCCCAGCCTTGGTAGATGCGGTGCACGGGGTTGTAGCCGTAGATGCGTCGGTTCAACGTATCGATTTCGATGTAGCCTTCGCCCTCGTCGCTGTTGGGGTTGACCACTAAGTAGGCGTTGCCTTTTTGTTCGTAAGTGAAGCGGAAGATAGCGGCACGCGAGCGTCCGGTCATTTCCGCCTTCAGGTGCTCGTCGGGCAGGGTTATGGCGTAGTAGGAGGGGGTTGCGGTCTCATTGTCGTGCGAGAAGCGTGTGGCGCGTGCTTCGGGAGTGCAGCGCAGCGTGCCGCTCAGTGCCGCAAGGGTCATCGAACCATAATCCTGCGTACAGCCTCCTACAATCCAGTGCGAGTTGCGGAAGCCTTGAAACAGGGAGTCGCGATAATAATAAGGAGCGATGCACTTCTGTTCGGTGTCTTGCGTCTGCGGTGTCCAGAAATTCATGCCGTTCGGTTCGAGCACGGCAGGCAATGTCTGTCCGTATTCTTCGGTATGCTTGCCGAACATGCCGGCTGTGCGGGTGGTGCTGGCTGCTGTTCCCACACGGGTGTCGATACAGCTCAATCTGTCCGGAATAGTTGGGGATGTGCATGACGGCAGGAATGCCGTCAGCAGCAAAACCCAAAGGCTGTTGGGGTTGAATCGTTTCATGGCGTTGATGTTTTTTAGGGAGTTAGAAGGAGTTAGAGGAGTTATCGCCCGCTTTAGCGGGCTTAGGAGTTAAAAGCCAATAGTCTTGTTATGGCTCACATTTGCAACGGTATTGTCTTTTAACTCCTAACGGAGCGAAGCGGAGTGATAACTCCTTTAACTCCTTCTAACTCCTTATATTTTAATATATATCTTTTTCTTGTACAACGGATATCCGATGGCTCCCATTACGCTCACGAAGAGCAGGGAGTAGACGGCGGAGGCTACATAAGGATTGCCGATGACACTGTGGATGGCTCCGTAGACGGCGGGCTTGCACTCCGTGACGTTGAGCACCACTGCGGTCAGCTCGCTCAGCACGTAGAGGAAGAGCGGATTGACCCCGAATACTTCGAAGATGCGGCACCAGCGTTTCTTCCCTTGTGCGTCGATGAAGTAAAGCAGCGTAGCCTGGAGCATCGCCGCCATTCCACACGTGGCGAGGGCATAGCTGGGCGACCAGATGCGCTTGTTTAGCGGCAACCATTCCACTAGCAGGAATCCGGCAGCAGCCAGCAGGAATCCGGCAACGAAAAGCTTCACAATTTTCTGTCCTAAGTCTTGCGTCTCCATAATCAGCCGTCCGCAGAGAAAACCGATAATCGTGTGGGCGATGGCAGCGAGGGTGCTGGTCAGCCCTTCGGGGTCGACGGGGCTTTTATGGTACAGGTGCTCGTAACCCAAGGCCTTAGTGTCCCAGATGGCAAGGATGTTAGTAGAATCCATTGCGTAACCGTTTCCCCACTGGAGTAGGAGCGCATAGCCTAACAGCAGGATACCGGCTATCCACGCCAGTCCTTTGGGGCGTACGTAAAGGGCAAGCAGCGAGACAATGCCGTAGCATAAGGCTATACGCGGAAGAACGCCTAAGATGCGGATGTGGGAGAAAGGGAAAAAGTCACCTTCGCAAGCAAACTCAAACCAATAGATGCCCCAGCCGATAAGAAAGATGAGCAGGGTACGCCGCATGATTTTCCGTAGGACGGCAGGAGAGGGTTGGAACTGGAATTTGCGTAGTGCGATGTAAGTGGATATTCCCATGATGAAGAGGAAAAAGGGGAACACAAGGTCGCACGGTGTCAGTCCGTTCCATACGGAATGCCGCAAGGAATCATACGAATATTCCCCTCCGGCATTGTTGACCACAATCATGCCGAATACGGTGATGCCCCGCAGGACATCGAGAGAGAGAAGCCGTTGTTTCATATAAATGGTTCTATTAAATTGAAACGCAGATTAACGCGGATTTTCGCAGATTGTCATTTTATTTGTCTGTCTATTCTGCGTTAGAAGCTGTTTTGAATTTATCGTGCGATGATTTGGGATGAGTTTTTGAGGCATTTTCGCTTCTGTGATGAGGAAGATAGCGGGCTATCTGACGAAGAACAGGAGCGGAAAGGACCAAAAAATCGCCCAAAGCACACACGAAAACGGATGCATCAAGCCAAGAAAAACTTTTTGGAGAAATTCAAAACAGCTTCTTAATCTGCGAAAAATCTGCGTTTCAATTATATTAATCTGTGTAATCTGTGGTGAGAAGCGACATTGCTTCGCGGGCGGTGTCGATGCAGTCGCCTTCCGCTTCAGCCTTGTACGGATTGTGCTGCAAGGTCCACGGCTCTTCCATGGCGTACCAGTCGATGTCCTGCATCTCTCCGCCGTCCAATACGCCTTGTAGCATTTCCCACCATGCCGCCCAACGCTTGTAGTAGAAGTCCTTCAAGATACCGTTCCATTCCTTGTGGGCATAGTCGCGCAAGCCGCCTTTGTCGGCACACTCGCGGTTGCCCCATGTAGTGATTTGCACACGGGCGTTCCATTCGTACAGGTCTTTTTCTTCGGGTGTGTTGCCCAAGCTGCGTGCCTGGTTTATCCAGCGTCCTACGCGGAATTCGCTACGGGTGGCAAGCAGGCGGTCTTGTGCCAGCAAAAGGTTGAGGAATTCTTTCGAATGGCGTGCATAGCTGCGCTTGTCGAAACTCTTGAAGTCGGCAATAGCCTGATTGTAGACGATACGTCCACGGTCGGCAAGTGCCTGACGCACGATGTCTACCAAGTCGTATTCAAAATTGTTGTTGCCTCGATATTTGTCGGCTACTTCCAGCATCAGGCGTGCGGCGGCCTCGGTAGAGGTAGGGTCGTAATAGTTTTCCATCTTCGACCAGCTCGATACTTGGAAGTTGTTCATGCTGGGACGTCCGCAGAAGATGGATTCGTGAGGTCCTTGCTGGTTGTTTCCGAAGGGACAGTTGTAGATGCCGTCGGCAAGAATCATCCATGCCTGTTCTATCTTTTCGTCTTTTGCTCCATAGCGGGCAGCCAGATACTCTTTCAGCCAGCTTTCCTTAGTGATTTTCTCGGGACGCCACGGCAATTCGCACATCAATTCGAACATCACCGGATTGTTTTCGCTGCCTTCCATGGTCAGGCCGATGCCTTTCAGGTGGGCGGCAAGCGGGTTGTTCTTGGTAAGGTAGAAGTTATTCAGCAGTTGGTCCATGCGCCCGTGCAGCCCAACATTGGCTCCGAAGTTCTCCAGCATACAGAACAGCCAGTCGTGTTGCTCGTATCCTTTCTCGCGCTTCCAAATAGAAGGGATGCCCCACATGGGACGGCATTCGCTGAAGAGGTCAAGGATAAGCAGGTCGCCGTTCTTCAGGTTTTTCATCATTTCCGGACGCGGGTTCTCGGTCCAGCCTTGCACCACCCAGACGGCTTTCGGGTTGACCTGCTTCATCGCATCCATTACCGCCTTGCCGGCTGCATCGAAATCAACTTCTCCGGCATTCTCTAATTCGTGGAAAGGGTCCATTGAATAGTAGTTGGCTTTGCCGAAGAGTTTCTCTTGTTCCTCGTAATAGAGGGCGGCGATTTCGGCAAACCGCTTGTCGGTAGGCATTAAGAATGCCGGACGGGTAAAACCGTTCCACAATTCCGGTTCGGTCACGTTCAGTCCCAGTTTCTGGTGAGCGTCATGAGGAACCATGCCCGAGTATCCCGGCAGTACCGGCTCGATACCGTATTCGCGCATCCGTTTCAGGATTTTCTTTTGCAAGGCTTCCTGCTGCGTGTACCAACTGTCGGGATTCGGCCCGCCCCATCCTTCGAGGTTATTCATCGCCCACCAGGCAAGGAACGCCGGACCGGCAATGAAGCGGTTGGTTTCTTCTTTTGTGTAGCCCAGTTTGGCAAGCATGTTGCGCCATACACATTCCTGTCCCACGGCGGCAAGCGGAAGGTTGATGCCGTGCAGTGCCATCCAGTCGATTTCCTTTTCCCAGCGTGCCCAGTCCCAGAAAGCCATGGTATACGAGTAGGTGCAATAGTTGAAGTCGTAGCGCAGGCTCAGGTTGGTTTCATGTCGTTCGGGCTTGGTGACGGGTGGGAGAGAAGCGGGCAGTTCTGCCGTCATGTTGTTCCACGAAAGGTGGATGCCGGCATAGTATTTCAAGTACCAGTTCAGACCGGAAGCAATGTTTACGTAGGTGTTTCCGCGTACCACAATTTTGTTTCCTTTTTGGTCCAATTCGAAGAAGTCGGTATCTGCGTTCTTCTGGAGCTGAATGATGAATTTTTTAGATGCTCCCGGTTCGATTCGTTCCAATAGTCCTTTGATAGGGTTTGCAAAAAGAGAGAAGGGAAGCAGGCACAACAAGCCTGCCAGCAAGAGGTTTCTGAGCTTCATATTATTACATTGTTTATAGGTTTTTGCAAATGTAATAAAAATGAACGAATGAACAAAGAAGCCGCATGGGGCTTTTCGCAATATGGATACCGTATTTTCCCAATAAACTGTAGGGGCGTATCGCATACGCCCGAAAACATCCACGTGGATTAGTTGACGCATTCGGGCGTATGCGATACGCCCCTACATGGGATGTTTGCGGAATTTATATTCCGCCATTCATTTTTGGATTGTATACGATGATGCAAAAGGGAAGAACCAGGCTTATTCCCCTGCATCAGGTGCATGGCTTCGTGCATACAGGCAGCTGCGTTGCCGGATGCATATCAGTCCTTCCATCAGTCCTGATAGGTAGGACTGTAGTCCTAGTATATAAGGACTGCAGTCCTGGCACGTTAAAACAGCAATACTGGTTCATCGGGACTGGCAGGACAGCCGTTGTCTTTGCCTATGCAGCTACTGTTTACTTTGGAATCATTCGTATTTCATGTTTTCTTTTCAATTCATCTGAGAATTCCGCATAGAGAGCTACGGGGCCCAAGTGCCAAAGCTTCGTAGTTTCCTCTGCCAGTCTTTTGTAAGTATCCGAACTATAAAACCGGTAAAGAGCTGTTCGAAGTGGTATCTTTTGGTCATTGGCGTATATCTGTGCTACCCGGCTTACTTTTCCCGGCAACAGTAAATACAGATTTTGGTTGGTAATTTCTAAGTTCATCCTTTCACCTCCTTTGCTTCTTTAAATATGAGATAATGCAGGGAACATTCCGTATGGAACAGCCATTGGTCAACAAGCACGTATGTCTTCAACTCATTGATTAGCTCCGTTTTGTTCAACAATCCACCTTCATATAAGGCAAAAGCGGCATACACACGGTCGTTGGCCACAGGACCTATCACGATGTCATGATGATGTTCAAAGTCCTTGTCCATGCGGTTAGCCATTACGAAATCTAACCACTGCTCTGTAGGTGACGTAAAATGGAGAACGTCTAACTGTGTGCGATATGTTTCGTCCAGTTCATAGACATTGACGTAACCTGTGCCGCTTTTTTGTCCCAATTTGCGTTTTACCCAAAGCGTAGCCTGCCTTTCTGAAGTTGTCGTATAGAAACCGCTTCCGTAGTCTAACGCCCTGTTGGTTCTTCTTATTTCAGGCTTCTTCACCTGTTCTATACTGCCGTGATAAAGTATCATTTCTTCGCTTCGCTTTTTCGTCTGTCTATCAGTTCTTCTATCTCATCCATTAGCCATTGATGACTTTGCGTGTGAAGCACCTCAAAATTGTCTTCCAAATAAGGCAATACGCCATATCGTTCAAACAAGGTAGCGACTTCTTCACCACTCATTTGATGCTTGTTCTTGTACTGTTCAATGCAGAACGACAAGAAATAGGCTATGTCAAGTTCTTTGTCTTTCTTATCGGTTTTCATTTCTTCATCATATTAACATATTAACGTGTAGCTTAAACAAACATTCCAATAAACACATCATGATATGGAAAAGGAAGAGGGGAGACTGATAACCGCTTAGAAGAACTTTGTGTCTTCTCCCAGGATGTCGGAAAGAAGCAGGTTGGCAAGACGGCTGGTCCCGAGGCGGAACAGTTCATTGGTAAGCCATTCCTTGCCCAACAGTTCTTTTACGATAGTATAATATACCACTGCATCATGTACCGTGTTGATGCCTCCGGCAGGTTTGAATCCTACTTTGCGTCCGGTCTCCAGGAAGTATTCCTTGATTGCCTGGCACATCACGAAAGCTGCTTCGGGAGTGGCGGCGGGCTTTTCTTTTCCGGTAGAAGTCTTGATGAAATCGGCTCCTGAATACATGGCGAGGATAGAGGCTTTCTTGATGTTTTCGGCAGAGCCTAATGCGCCCGTTTCGAGGATTACTTTCAGGTGCTTTTCACCACACACGTCTTTCAGTTCCTGTATCTCGTCGCACATGCCTTCATAGTCGCCGCTGAGGAACTTGCCTACCGGAATCACGATGTCTATCTCGTCGGCTCCGGCGTGGAGCGCCATGGCGGTCTCTGCTATTTTCACTTCGGTGAATGTCTGCGAGGAAGGAAAGCCTCCCGATACGCAGGCTATCTTCACGTTGTCGGCTTCCAGCGTGTCGTGCACGATTTCCGCCATGTTGGGGTAGACGCAGATAGCTGCTACGTTTTTCAGGTCGGGGTGTTCGTCATCGAAGGCATTGACCCGTTCGGTGAATTTCATGACGCTGGTTTCGCTGTCCGTACATTTCAGCGTGGTGAGGTCGATGCAATGGAAGAGGAACTTCTTTACTTCGGGCGTGTCGTTTTCCGCCGCGTATTTCTCGATAATGTGGGCGGTCTTTGCCGCGATGTCCTCGTCTTTTAATGCCGTGTTGTATTTTCCCAATGCCATGTCATACTTGCTGGGTTGGTTCAGGTGCTCTTTGTCTTCCATATCCAAGTTCTGGAAGAGTTCGCTTTCAAATTCTTCGTTCTTGCTCATGTCGTTTTCAATTTTGGGTTGTTTTGATGTCTTTCTTTATCGCGTGCTGTTTTCTTTTCCAGGTTCTTCCGGAAAGCTTCGGTCAGGTTCACGCCCGTTTGGTTGGCAAGGCAGAGCAGCACCCAAAGTACGTCTGCCATCTCGTCGCCCAGGTCGTGTTTCTCGCCTTCCTTGAACGACTGGTCGCCATAGGTGCGTGCCATGATGCGTGCCAGTTCGCCAACTTCCTCGGTCAGTACCGCCATATTGGTCAGTTCGCTGAAGTAGCGTACGCCGTAGGTCTTTATCCAGTTATCGACTGTTTTCTGTGCTTCTTCGATTGTCATAATTATTTAGTTGACAAGTTAACGAGTTGACAAGGGAACAAGGTCTTGAATTGTTATGCAAGGTATTTAGAGCCTTGTTAACTCGTCAACTTGTTACCTTGTCAACTGGATTGTTTTTTTATTCCTTATTCTTCGTATCCATACATATCGTGACGGGACCGTTGTTCAGCAATTCTACTTTCATGTCGGCTCCGAATTCTCCGGTACCTACCTGCTTGCCTAAGGCGATGCTCAGTTCGTTGCAGAAGTATTCGTAGAGAGGAATGGCGGTTTCGTGCTTGGCGGCGCGGATGTACGAAGGACGGTTCCCCTTCTTGGTAGAAGCTATCAGGGTAAACTGGCTGACGACGATGATATCGCCTCCTGCTTCCAGAATGGATTTGTTCATCACTCCGTTCTCGTCATCAAATACACGCAGGTTGACGATTTTCTTGCATAGCCAGTCTGCATCTTCTTGTCCGTCGGCTTCCTCGATGCCAAGCAGGACGAGGAAGCCTTCCTTAATAGCCGATCTGCACGTCCCGTTGATGGTGACTGATGCATGGCTTACACGTTGGATTACTACTCTCATATCGGTTTTTAGGTTTTTCGCAAAGATAATGATTCTTATTCAATTCTCTGGTATGAAACTTGTATGAAACATGAAGAACTTCTATATTTGCGGAAGGGGTAATTGTTTTTTTAGTTTACAGAAAATTGATTTTGTTATGAACATGAAGTTTTTATTTGTTGGGGTTTGTATGCTATTGTCTGTATTGTGTAGCGCAGCACAGACATTGTCACCAGAAGAAAAGTGCCGGTTGATTGTAACGACAGATTTAGGGGGCACTGACCCTGATGACATCCAATCGATGATTCATTTGTTGGTATGCTCGAATGTAATCGATATTGAAGGGTTGATCAGTTCACAGGTATGGATGGACGATCCGGATAAGACAGAGAAACTGGAAGATGTCGTTCGGAAGTTTGGAGAAGTCTTGCCACGCTTGAAAAAGCATGCAGCAGGATATCCGGATTTAGATTATCTGTTGTCATTGGTTAAACGGGGACAAGCAAAATCGAATATGGATGGAGTAGGAGAAGGCAAAGATTCTCCTGGCTCTGAACTGATAATTTCAGCTGTAGATAAGGCTGGAGACAAACGTCCGGTTTGGGTTGCAGCATGGGGTGGAATGAATACAGTAGCACAAGCTATATGGAAGGTAAAACATACCCGGACCGAAAAAGAACTTGAACGTTTCATAAACAAGCTACGTATTTATGATGTCTTAGGGCAAGATGATGCCGGCGCGTGGATTGCTCATAATTTTCCAGAGATTGTATATATCCGGAATAAGGAAGTGTATGGATGGGCACCATCTGATGAGTGGACAGACGAGCATATTCAATGCTGTATGCCTTTGGGTGTATATTATCCCGACCGGATGTGGGCAACGGAAGGTGATAGCCCTTCTTTTCTATATGTGTATGCCAATGGACTGAACGTTCCGGATAGTTTGGAGTATGGAGGCTGGGGAGGCCGGTTTTCTAAGAAAAAAACAATGGGTGTACGGGGTATGGATTTTATAGAAAAGAGCGGAAAAGACGAAACGCAGTACGACCCTTATGGTGTGTATGCAAGTACATCCGAAGGTGTTGGAAGTATAAATAAGTGGCAGAAGCAGATATGGAATGATTTTGCGGCACGTATGCTGTGGACTTCTACAGATAAGTTTGAGGATGCCAATCATCATCCGTTGGCGGTATTGGATGGGGATGCATCTTTACATTGTGTATTCCGTAGGGTAAAAGCAGGAGATGTTTTGTGCTTTGATGCTTCTGCATCGAAAGATGTAGATGGGAATGAATTGCATTACAAGTGGACAATTTATGAAGCCCCCAGCACTTATAAAGGGAGTATGCTACTTGATGGAGATTCTTCTGCTCAATGTACCTTACAAATTCCGACAGATGCTTCGGGTAAAAGTATTCATTTGATTCTGGAAGTTACAGATAATGGTATGCCAGCATTGACGGCATACCGTCGAGTTGTGTTGAATGTGGAATAATGAAGCCCAATCGGATTTTTCAGATACGGTAGAAAGTATACAGGCACAGAGCTTTTGGAAAATATTTCCGAAAAGCTCTGTGTATTGTTAGACTCGTTTCACAAAGTCTCTTTGATGGTTTGCGCCACGCTCATCCCTACCACTTCGGCGAGTTCTTCCAGCGAGGCTTTCTTGATGCGTGCCACGCTCTTGAAATGTTTCAGCAGCGCTTCCTTACGCATTTTGCCTACGCCCTTGATGCCGTCCAGTGCCGAGGCAATCTGGCTTTTGCTCCGCTTGTCGCGGTGGAAAGTGATGGCAAAGCGGTGGACTTCATTCTGTATGTTTTCCAATAAGTGGAAGAGGGGAGTCCCTTGCTTGAGCCCGATGTTTCTGGGTGGAAAGCCGAAGAGAATTTCCGAAGTGCGGTGCTTGTTGTCTTTGGCAAGTCCGGCTATCGGGATATGCAGACTGAGTTCGTCTTCGATGACTTGTCGCACCACTTCCATCTGTCCTTTGCCGCCATCGGTTAGAATCAGGTCGGGCAATTCTCCTTGCTCTTCCAGAATGCGTGTGTAGCGGCGGCGTACCACTTCTTGCATCGAAGCATAATCATCGGGACCTACTACTGTCTTGATGATGTATTTGCGGTAGTCCTGTTTGCTGGGGTGTCCTTTCTTGAATACCACGCAAGCCGCTACGGCATCCGCTCCCTGGATGTTGGAATTGTCGAAGCATTCGATGTGCAGGGGCATCTTGTCCATGTGCAGTTGTTCCTGGATTTCCTTTAGCAGACGGACACTGCGTTGTTCGGGATTCAATTTTTCGGCTTGCTTCAGTCGGTCTACTTTGTATTGCTTTACGTTGAGGATGGACAACTCCAGCAGATGCTTCTTGTCGCCCCGCTGGGGAATGGTGAAAGTTACGTCTTCCATTTCCAAATCTAACTCGAACGGCACGATGATTTCTTTCGACTGGCTTTTGTAGCGTTCGCGCATTTCTACGATGCCCATCTCCAGCAGTTCTTCTTTTGTTTCCTCCAGTCGCTTTTTGTATTCGAACGTGAAGGCTTGGTTGATACACCCGTTGGCGATGTGCAGATAGTTGATGTAGGCGGATTGCTCGTCGTCTTCGATGGAAAAGACATCGATGTTGTGCAGCACCGAACTTACCACTTCGCTTTTCGACCGGTAATTCTCAATCAGCTCGTATTTCTCTTTGATGAGCTGTGCTTCTTCAAACCGCATTTCGTCGGCAAGCCGCATCATTTCCTGCATCATCCCTTGGCTCACTTTTTGCGTGTTTCCCTTTAGCAGTTCTTTAATGGATGCAATGTTTGCCATATATTCTTCGTGCGATTGCGCTCCTATGCAGGGACCTTTGCAATTCTTGATGTGATATTCCAGGCAGACCCTGAATTTGCCCGCCTGAATGTTTTCGGGTGTGAGAGCCAGGTGGCAAGTACGGAGAGGGTACAGTTTCTTGATAAGGTCGAGCATGGCTTGCATGGAAGGGAAATGGGTATAAGGTCCGAAGTAGGTGGAACCGTCGCGCACAATCTTCCGTGTCTTGAATACACGCGGAAAGTATTCGTTGCTTACGCAAATGGAAGGATAGCTTTTGTCATCTTTCAGCAAGACGTTGTAGCGGGGCTTGTATTTCTTGATAAGGTTGTTTTCGAGCAGGAGCGCATCTTCTTCCGTGTTTACCACGATGTAGCGTATGTCGGCTATCCTGCTCACCAGAATACGGGTTTTTGCCGAGTGGTGGTCTTTCGAAAAATACGAGTAGACACGGCGCTTCAGGTTCTTTGCCTTCCCCACATAGATGATGGTTCCCTCTGCATTCAGGTATTGGTAGATGCCCGGGCTGGTTGGCAGGTTCATTACGATTCCCCGCAAGTATTCGTTGGTCTTCAGTTCTTCCATTTTCGTAGTTCGTTTGAGGTGACTAGTAGACTAGGTACTAGGTCTTAGATACTAAAGCTTTCTTCGCCACATCAACGGAGGTATTAAAACCTAGTCCCTAGTACCTGGTTAACTAGTCCCTGCTGATTATAATTGCAAGAGGGTAGTCACTTCCACGTCTTCGGGGAATGCCTTACGCCCGTTCAGCCCTTTCAGCTCAATGACGAAGTTGATGTAGGCTTGCTTAGCTCCGCATTTCTTAACCAGCCGATGAGTAGCCGCCATGGTGCCTCCCGTGGCGAGTAGGTCATCGTGAAGAAGCACTACATCGTTTTCATCGATGGCATCGCGATGGATTTGGATGGTATCGGTTCCGTATTCTTTGGCGTAGGTCTCTTCGATGACTTCGGCGGGAAGCTTGCCCGGCTTGCGTGCCATGATGAAGCCGGCACCCAACCGTGCTGCCAAGGCTCCGCCCAGAATAAAGCCTCTCGACTCGATGCCTACTACTTTGGTGATGTCTTTGTCCTTGTACATCTCGTACAATTCGTCGATGAGTCCTTGCAGGCACTCCGCATTTTTAAAGAGCGTGGTTACGTCGTAGAACAAGATTCCCGGCTTGGGGAAGTCTGGGATTTCTCTTAGATTTTTTCTTAATGTTTCTTTGTTCATAGCCAGTGTTTTATGATTGTTTCTTAAACTTGTTGTTTCACGTGAAACATTGTGCTTTACCTGCCCAGCAGGACAAGGAGCACGTTGATGTCGCTGGGCGAGATGCCCGGTATGCGGCTTGCCTGTGCCAGCGTCTCGGGATCTATCTTGATAAGCTTCTGACGTGCTTCGGTGGAGAGCGAGTTCAGGTTGGCATAGTCGAACCGTCCCTTTATCTTGATGCTTTCCAGCCGGTGTATCTTGTCGGCTATCATCCGTTCGCGATCGATGTAGCCTTGGTATTTTATCAGCACCTCCGCGGCTTCGAGGGTTTCTTCTTTCCGGTCGGTCACTTTATCCAGTTCGGCTTGGAAGGCGGGGATGTGCGGCGCGATGTTTTCGATGGTGATTTGCGGACGGCTCAGCAGGTCGATTAACTTGCATCCGTGGGCAAGCCTTGCCGTGCCCAGACTCTCCAGCGTGTCGTTGATTTTATCGGCTTTGATGGAGTAGGTCTTGGCAAACTCTACCAGATGCTGTATCATTTCCCGCTTGCGGCAAAGCATGTCGTAGCGGTCGCGCTTGGCAAGACCGAGGCGGTAAGCCCGTTCGGTAAGGCGCATGTCGGCATCGTCCTGACGGAGCAAGATGCGGTATTCGGCGCGTGAAGTAAACATGCGGTACGGCTCGTCCACGCCTTTTGTCACAAGGTCGTCTATCAGCACGCCGATGTAAGCCTCGTCCCTTCCCAATACGAACGGCTCTCCTCCGGTGCAGTTCTGGTGTGCATTGATGCCGGCAATGATGCCTTGCCCGCCTGCCTCTTCGTATCCGGTAGTGCCGTTCACTTGTCCGGCGAAGAACAGGTTCTTGATGACCTTCGATTCCAGCGTATGCGTGAGCTGGGTGGGGTCGAAATAATCGTATTCGATGGCATAGCCCGGACGGTAAGCCACTACGTTGCGGAAGCATGGTATCTTACGCAGGGCGGCAAACTGGATGTCCATCGGGAGCGAAGACGAGAAGCCGTTCAGGTAAAGCTCGCGGGTCGTTTCGCCTTCGGGTTCCAAGAACAACTGGTGTTGCGGCTTGTCGGGGAAAGTCACGATTTTGGTCTCGATGCTGGGGCAATAGCGCGGACCGATGCTTTGGATTTGCCCGTTGTAGAGAGGAGAGTCGGCAAGCCCGCTCCGCAATATGGCGTGTACTTCCTCGTTCGTATAACATGTCCAGCATTGCAATTGCTTCAGGTGGCGCGGTTCGCTCATGAAAGAGAAGCTATGGAAATCGTTTTCCCCGTCTTGTGTCTCCATGAGCGAGAAGTCTACACTCCGTGCGTCGATGCGTACGGGGGTACCTGTCTTCATCCGTCCGGCGGTAATGCCGTGCCGGGTGATGGATTCGGTCAGGTGATACGAAGCCGGTTCGGCGCACCGTCCTCCGGCGAGCATCTTGCGTCCGATGTGCATCAGCCCGTTCAGGAACGTGCCTGCGGTGAGGATGACACACCGTGCGTGGAAGGTGACACCCCAGCAGGTGACCACACCTTTCACTTCTCCGTCTTCCACGAGCAGTTCTTCTACTGTGTCTTGCCAGATATGCAGGTTGGGGATGTTTTCCAGTATCTCGCGCCAGGTCCAGATGAACTTCGCCCGGTCGCACTGGGCGCGGGGGCTCCACATGGCCGGTCCCTTCGAGCGGTTAAGCATCCGGAACTGGATAGCGGTGCGGTCGGTCACGATGCCCATATAGCCACCCAGCGCGTCAATCTCGCGCACGATTTGCCCTTTGGCAATCCCGCCCACGGCAGGGTTGCAACTCATCTGTGCAATCTTGTTCATATCCATCGTAATGAGGCAGGTCTTCGAGCCAAGGTTGGCTGATGCCGCCGCAGCTTCGCATCCGGCATGTCCCGCCCCGATTACAATCACGTCGTAGTTAAAATCCATTCGTCTTTTCGTTTTAATATACGGCACAAAAATACGAAAAAAAGGCGGGTTAAGCTATGGAATAAGGGAAAAAGAGAAAGAGATTTACTTGCGTCGCCCGATGCATATAGTTGCTCGGTCCTTCGGATGCCAGTCCTCCCTAAATCCTAATAGGCAAGGACTGCAGTCCTATATATGCAAGGACTGGAGTCCTGATGTGTTAGGATTGCGGTCCTGACTGCATAGGACTGGAGAGTTGATTAATTGCATAGGTGGACATGGCTCTATGCGTTTGTATAAACACCACTCTCTGCGCTTTTGCATCTCTGCGTTCCATTAAGAGTGGTGTGTGATTAAAAGATGAACACAGAGGCACAGAGCCACGGAGAAATAAATAGAGAAAGGACAAAGAACGCCGAACCAAATCTTTTCTACGTGAGCTTTGTTCTCTCAAAAAATAGAACTCTGTGCCTTTGTGTCTCTGTGTTCCATTCTATTTTTCGCAAACCAATTTTGTTCTACTATATTGTGGTGAGTTTCATCTTTCCATCTCCGCCAGCAGGGCGAGTGCCTTGTTCTCGGCTTGCTCCATGATTTCGCGCTCGCCCGGACCCTTGTCGTTGATGCCGCACAGGTGCAGGATGCCGTGGATGATGACCCGGTGCAGCTCGGTGTCATACGGGGCATTGAATTGTTCGGCATTGGTGCGCACCGTGTCGAGGCTGATGAAGAGGTCGCCCGCGATGCGGTTTCCTTCGGAATAGTCGAAGGTGATGATGTCGGTGTAATAATCGTGTTGCAGGTATTGGCGGTTCACCTCCAATATCTTCTCATCGGAGCAGAAGATGTAGGCTATTTCTCCCACCTTCTTCCCATACGTTTGGGCGACGGCTTTCACCCATTCTGTAGTCTCTCTTTTCTTGATGTGGGGCATTTCCACCCCCTCGGTCTGATACGTAATCATAGTTGGCTTGTTTAAGTTATCGTATTGAAACTCAGATTTTCGCCGATTAACGCGGATTTCTTATATGAAATAAACAGATAGTCATCTGTGAGAATTTGCGAAAATCTGCGTTTTATTAAATCAGAAGAATAAATAGCAAACGAATATCGCGGCAAGGATGCCCGCAAAGTCTGCAAGCAAGCCGCAAGGTACGGCATGGCGGGTCTTTGCTACGCCTACGCTTCCGAAGTACACCGCAAGGATATAAAACGTGGTGTCGGTAGAGCCTTGGAAGATACATGCCAACCGTCCTACGAACGAATCGGCTCCGTAGGTATTCATGGCATCCACCATCAATCCGCGTGCACCGCTTCCGCTTAACGGTTTCATCAGAGCCGTAGGAAGCGCGCCTACGAAATCGCTATCCAGCCCGCACATCTCTACCAGTGAGGCGATGCCTTGAGTCAAGTAATCCATACACCCCGAAGCACGGAACACGCCGATAGCCACCAGTATCGCCACCAGATACGGAATGATGCGCACGGCGGTGGTGAATCCCTCTTTCGCTCCTTCGATGAATGCATCGTACACATTCACTTTCTTGCGGATGCCCGCCAAGATGAAACCGATGATAATCACAAATAGGAAAACATTGGCAAAGGTGGTAGAGTAGAGGTCGATTTGGTCTTGCGACAAGGTGCTGAAGAACCAGATGATGCCTGTTATGAATGCGATTGCTCCTCCTAAAAAGAGCAGAATCGTGCGGTTCAAAAGGTTGATGCGCTGGTAAAGAGCCACGGCAATGATACCGGCAAGGGTGGAAATAAAGGTGGCGATGAGTATCGGCACGAATACATCGGTGGGTTGTGCCGCCCCCAGCTGGGCGCGATAGACCATGATGCTGATAGGTATCAGGGTCAGTCCCGAAGTGTTTATCACCAGGAACATAATCATCGGGTTGGTAGCAGTGTCTTTCTTCGGATTCAGTTCTTGTAAGCCTTCCATTGCCTTGAGTCCGAGGGGCGTGGCGGCATTGTCCAATCCCAACATATTGGCCGCCATGTTCATAAAGATGCTTCCCGTTACGGGATGCCCTTTGGGAATATCGGGAAAGAGTTTGGAAAACAAAGGGCTAAGTACGCGCGAGAAAAGGGCGATGACTCCGCCTTGCTCGCCAATGCGCATGATGCCCATCCAAAGTGCCAGTACACCGGTCAGCCCGAGGGAAATCTCGAATGCCGACTTGGAAGAGGCAAAGGTGGAGTTGATGATGTCGGGGAATACCTCCGCGTCACCAAAGAATACCAGCCGTATTGTGGCAACAATAAAAGCCAGCACGAAGAAAGCAATCCAGATGTAGTTCAGAACCATAGTCTTATTGTTTTGTCAAGTAAGCAGATGTCTTTATGAAACGCAGATTAGCGCAAATTTTCGCAGATTATTATTTCCCCTATCTGTGAGAATCTGCGTTAATCTGCGTTTTAAAGTTGGAAACATAAAGATTTGTGCCTCATTTTCTGTTATTAAAATTCTCCGCAAAAGTAAAGAATTAATTCCGAAAATGATAACTTTGCATTCATGAAATACATTCGATTCCGATATATTCGTTGGGCGGTACTGGCTCTGCTTCTGATAGGTGTGTGGATGTTCCGCTGGATACCCGGTGCCGGAGAATGGTACGCACGGGAGGTATATCCTGGGCTTTCCGTTTGCCTTTCGGGTATGGCTTCGGTAGTTCCGTTCTCGCTTTGCGAAGTGACGGTTATCGGGATTGGAGGCTTCCTGCTGGTTTATCCTTTTGTGGCACGGCGGAAGAAACGGAGCGGATGGCACATCTTAGGGCGTGAAGTGGAAGTGTTGGTGTGGGTTTACGTCTGGTTCTATTGGGGCTGGGGCATGAATTACTTCCGGAATGATTTCTTTTCCCGTTCGGGCGTAGCGCGTGTTTCGTATGAAGAAGCGCGGTTTCATCGTTTCCTCGAAGCCTATACCGATAGCTTGAACGCCTCATATAGTCCGGAAGCATTCTTGCCCGAAGCTGATATCCGGCGTGAGGTGAAACGGATTTACCGGCAAGTGCCGGGATATTTCGCCCTGACCGTTCCGAAAGACTATCAGAGTCCGAAACGGTCTTTGGTAAATGGTTTGTATTCGAAAGTCGGCGTACTGGGCTATATGGGACCTTTCTTCGATGAGTCGCACGTCAATCACGAATTGCTTCCGGTGCAATATCCGTTTACATACGCGCACGAATTATCCCATTTATTAGGTGTAAGTAGCGAGGCGGAAGCCAACTTCTGGGCGTATCAGGTTTGCGTCCGCTCCGCAAATAGGTACGTGCGCTATTGCGGATACTTCGGTTTGCTACCTTATATATATAGGGACGCTTATCGGATATTGGGCGAAGCCGGCTGTAAAGAATGGGCAAACCATATCCGTCCCGACATTATGCGGGAACTCCGCGCGAAAGAAATTTATTGGGGAGAACGGTATAGCCCGTGGATAGGTGCGGTACAGGATGCTGTCTATAACTGGTACCTGAAAGGAAACCGTATCCCGTCGGGGACGAAGAATTATGGTGAGGTGACAGGTATGATTCTTTCCTTGCCCGAAAACTGGTGGCAATGAGGCTGCGAGAATCTGGAATTTACGGGGGGGAGTCAGTGCGTTGCGCGTTTTTTCGATTCTGGATGTATTTGGAAAAACGGAAATGACGCTTGTCTGCTTTCATTATGTATAAATGAAGTGTACGGATTGTTTGTTTTGCTTTCTTTTTGTCTGTAAAATAAGATTATTCCTGTCTGTTTGGTATTTTGTTTTGTGGCGTCCCGTTCTTCGTTCTGGAAAAAGTATTCTTCTTTCCTTATGCTTTCGGATAAAAATTTGTATCTTTACGCCCTGAAATACATACTTTAACGAACAGATGGCCATTATCATTAAGAAAGTAAGCTCGAAAAAAGAGCTGAAGACCTTTATTCGCTTCAATTACGAATTATACAAGGGAAACCCTTATTCCGTTCCCGATTTGTACGATGATATGTTGAATACCTTTAACCCGAAGAAGAATGCGGCGTTCGAGTTTTGCGAAGCCGATTACTTCCTTGCCTATAAGAATGATAGGGTCGTAGGGCGAGTGGCGGCGATAATCAACCATCGTGCTAACGATACGTGGCAGAAGAAAGAAGTGCGCTTCGGATGGATAGACTTCATCGATGATGAAGAAGTATCAGAAGCATTGCTTGATACTGTGGCACAATGGGGGAAAGAACGAGGAATGAAATCCATCGTAGGTCCGCTGGGCTTTACTGATATGGATGCAGAAGGAATGCTGATTGATGGGTTCGACCAGCTGGGGACAATGTCTACCATCTATAATTATCCCTATTATCAGAAACACATGGAAAAGTTGGGTTTCGAGAAGGATGCTGACTGGGTGGAATTTAAGATGAAAGTGCCCGAAGCCATTCCTGAAAAGTTTGTGCGTATTTCAGAAATCATACTTCAGAAGTATAAGCTGAAGATAAAGAAGTTGAAACGGAAGGAAATAAAGGAAAAGAATTACGGGCAACGCATTTTTGACCTGATAAATGAGGCATACGCTCCACTGTATGGCTATTCGAAGATGACGCAAGGTCAGATCGACCAATATATTAAGATGTATTTGCCGCTGATAGACCTGCGTATGGTGTCGATTATCGAAGACGAGGAAGGAAATCTGATAGCCGCAGGTATTTCGATGCCTTCGCTGTCTGAAGCTTTGCAGAAAGCGAAAGGGAAGATGCTGCCTTTCGGATGGTATCACCTGCTCAAGGCATTGTTCATCAAGAAACCGAAGATACTGGACCTCTTGCTGGTGGGAGTGAAGCCGGAGTATCAAAGCAAAGGTGTGAATGCTTTGTTGTTTTATGACTTGATACCGGTGTACCAGCAGTTAGGGTTTGAATACGGTGAAAGCAATCCCGAACTGGAAGACAACAAGAAAGTCCAGTCGCAATGGAGTGTATTCAATCCCGAACAACATAAGCGCCGCAGGGCTTACAGGAAGATGTTATAATTCATTTAAGTTGACAAGGTGACGAGTGGACAAGGCGACAAGGTTCTAAATAGTATCGCATAAGATTTTAAAACCTTGTCAACTTGTTACCTTGTCAACTGACTAAAAACTTTAAACCATGGCAGAAGAGAACGAATCGATACAACCGACCGTTTCTTATACGGAGGAGAATATCCGTCACCTGAGCGATATGGAGCACGTGCGCACTCGTCCCGGTATGTATATCGGACGTTTGGGCGATGGTTCGCAGGCCGAGGACGGTATCTATGTCTTGCTGAAAGAAGTGATAGACAATAGCATTGACGAGTTCAAGATGGGAGCCGGAAAGCGCATCGACATCCAACTGGAAGACAACCTGCGTGTATCTGTCCGCGATTATGGACGAGGCATTCCGTTGGGTAGTCTGGTCGATGCCGTGTCGATGTTGAATACCGGAGGTAAATACGATACGAAGGCATTCAAGAAGAGTGTCGGACTGAACGGAGTCGGTGCCAAGGCGGTCAATGCGTTAAGTTCCCGCTTTGTTGCACGAAGCGTGCGCGACGGACAGATGCGTGAGGCCGTATTCGAACGGGGAGAACTGAAAAGTGACAGGACTGGAGATACAGATGAGGAGAACGGAACATTCATTTTCTTCGAACCCGACCATACGTTGTTTCTGAATTATCATTTCCGTCCTGAGTTTATCGAGACGATGCTCCGCAATTACACCTATCTTAATACAGGGCTTTCCATTTATTATAACGGAAGGCGTATCGTGAGCCGGAATGGATTGGAGGATTTGCTGAACGATAATATGACCACTTCGGGGTTGTATCCGATTGTGCACCTGAAAGGAGAGGACATAGAGATTGCCTTTACGCATACCGCTCAATACGGTGAGGAATATTATTCGTTTGTCAACGGCCAGCATACCACGCAAGGAGGTACTCATCAGAGCGCGTTCAAGGAACACCTTGCCCGTACCATCAAGGAATTTTACGGCAAGAATCTGGAATACCAGGATATCCGTAATGGATTGGTGGCGGCAATTGCCATCAATGTGATTGAACCGACGTTCGAAAGTCAAACCAAAATCAAGTTAGGTTCGTTGGTGATGGCTCCCGAAAAAGATTCGGACGGGAATCCATATCCCCTTTCAGGCATTAGTGTCAATAAGTTCGTGGGCGACTTTATCAAGGAGAATGTAGACAATTACTTGCATAAGCATGCTGATGTGGCGGATGTGATGCTGCAGAAGATTCAAGAGTCGGAAAAAGAGCGGAAGGCAATAGCCGGCGTGACCAAGATAGCCCGCGAACGGGCAAAGAAAGCCAACCTGCATAACCGCAAGTTGCGCGATTGCCGGGTGCATCTGAACGACCAGAAAGCACCGAAAGATGAAGAAAATGACCCACGTCTGGAAAGTTCTATTTTCATTACCGAGGGAGATTCGGCAAGCGGTTCTATTACGAAGAGCCGTGATGTCAATACACAGGCTGTCTTCAGCTTGCGTGGAAAGCCGCTTAATTCATTCGGGCTGACTAAGAAAGTGGTCTACGAAAACGAGGAGTTCAATTTGCTTCAGGCGGCTTTGAACATCGAAGACGGGCTGGACGGTCTCCGGTATAATAAGGTAATTGTAGCTACCGATGCCGATGTAGATGGCATGCACATCCGTCTGCTGATGATTACGTTCTTCCTCCAGTTTTTCCCCGATCTGATTAAGAAAGGACATGTATATATTCTCCAGACTCCCTTGTTCCGCGTACGGAACCGGAAGAAAGGTGTATACGAAACGATTTATTGCTATTCGGAAGAAGAAAGACTGGCTGCGATCGAGAAACTTGGTCCGAATCCGGAAATCACCCGGTTCAAAGGTTTGGGAGAAATCTCGCCCGATGAGTTCCGGAATTTTATCGGCAAGGATATGCGTCTGGAACAGGTTTCTCTTCGTAAGACCGATGCCGTAGGTGAATTGCTGGAATTTTATATGGGAAAGAATACGATGGAACGTCAGAACTTCATCATCAACAACCTGGTGGTGGAGGAAGATTTGATTCAGTAATAATGAATGGTTGATAATGAAGAAGCGTGCAATATTTCCAGGGACATTCGATCCCTTTACCATCGGGCATTATTCGGTAGTGAAACGTGCCTTGACCTTTATGGACGAAATCATCATCGGTATCGGCGTGAACGAGAAGAAGCGGACGTATTTCCCTACCGATAAGCGTGTGCGGATGATTGAGAAGCTGTATGCCGGTAACCCACGTGTGAGTGTAGAGGCATACGATGGATTGACGGTAGACTTTGCCCGTATGCGCGATGCTAAGTTCATTATCCGTGGCATCCGTACGGTACACGATTTCGAGTACGAAGAAACCATAGCCGACATCAACCGCAAATTGTCGGGAGTGGAAACCATCTTGCTCTTTACCGAGCCCGAACTGACCGCAATCAGTTCCACCATCGTGCGCGAACTGTTGCATTATGGCAAGGATGTCACACCGTTCTTGCCGGCAGAACTTGATATTAATGAAGAATGAAGATTATGATGAAATACCGTTGCTTGATAACATGGCTTTGTGTGCTGTTTGCACTTTCAGCAGGTGCACAGAGCAACAAACTTTTAAATTCTCCTTCCCGTAAATTACAGTTGGCAGAGTTTGCCATAGCCAATCTGTATGTAGACGAAGTGAATGAAGGAAAACTGGTAGAAGATGCAATTGTCAGCATGCTGAAAGAACTTGACCCTCATTCTACATATTCCAATCCCGAAGAGGTGCGAGAATTGAATGAACCCTTACAGGGTAATTTCGATGGTATCGGCATTCAGTTCAATATGGCTACCGATACTTTATTTGTTATTCAGCCAGTGTCGGGAGGTCCTTCTGAAAAGGTCGGTATTTTGGCGGGCGACCGCATCATCGAAGTCAATGATACAGTGATAGCCGGTGTAAAGATGAGTACAGATGATGTGATGCGCCGTTTACGCGGCAAACGTGGAACAAAGGTGAATGTGAAGGTGATGCGCCGTGGAGTGAAAGAGTTGCTTCCGTTTACCATTACGCGCGACAAGATTCCTGTCTATAGTCTGGATGCTTCGTATATGGTGAACGACCGTATCGGCTATATCCGTATCAACCGCTTCGGAGCTACTACGGGCAAAGAGTTTGTAGATGCTTTGCATCGCCTGCAGAAAATGGGTATGAAAGACTTGATTCTCGACTTGCAGGGCAATGGTGGAGGATACTTGAATGCTGCCATAGAGGTCGTAAATCAATTTTTGGGCAAGAAACAACTGATTGTATATACCGAAGGGCGCCGTAATCCGCGTGCCGAGTTTGATGCTGAAGGAAACGGAGATTTCCTCGACGGACGGCTGGCGGTATTGGTGGATGAATTTTCGGCTTCAGCAAGCGAGATTGTTACCGGCGCCATACAGGATTGGGACAGAGGAGTCGTGGTTGGTCGCCGTACATTTGGCAAAGGATTGGTGCAGCGTCCCATTGACTTGCCCGATGGTTCGATGATTCGTCTTACTGTGGCTCGTTATTATACACCTTCGGGACGTTGTATCCAGAAACCTTATGAAAGTATCGAACAGTATAACCGTGACTTGATAGACCGTTACAACCGTGGTGAAATGCTGAGTGCTGACAGTATTCATTTTCCCGATTCGTTGAAATATAAGACTTTGCGCCTGAAGCGTACGGTTTATGGTGGCGGAGGTATTATGCCCGATTATTTTGTGCCGGTGGATACCACGATGTATACTGATTATTACCTGGCTTTGCGCGATAAAGGAGCCATTGTGCAGCAAAATTTGAAATGGGTGGATGCTCGTCGGACAGAATGGTTGAAGAAGTATAAAGACTTCCGTCATTTTGACCGTGAGTTTGAAGTTACTCCCGAAATGCTGGACGAGTTGAAAGCTTTGGGAGAGACATTGGGAGTTGTTTATAAGGAGAAAGAATATCAGTTGGCGATGCCTCTTATCAAAGCCCAGCTGAAAGCCCTTATCGCCCGCGACCTTTGGGATATGAATGAATATTTCCAGGTTATCAATCGTTTGAGTGACAGTATGAATAAGGCTATCGAATTGCTGGAAAGACCTGAAGAAGAGTTCTTGAAGCGTGGAACTTCTTCAGGCAGCTATTGATGGTGGCATGATGTGACAACGGGGTTGTCTTACATCATGCTCACCATGGATTGGCATTTGTTTGCTTATTTCTTCAGTTCCGGGTAACTGATACGGGTGTGGTACATCGTTTTCAGTTTTTCTTTGAATACGCTTTTCACCGTGGCAATGTCTTTGAAGGTGATGGGGCATTCTTTGAAGTTGCCGTCCTGTACCTGGCTGTCAATGATTTTGTCTACCAGGTTCGAGATGCTTTCCTCGGTGTATTCAGGCAGGCTGCGCGAGGCAGCTTCTACCGAGTCTGCCATCATCATAATCGCCTGTTCCTTGGTGAAAGGGTTCGGACCCGGATAGCGGAATGCTTCCTTATCTACTTCTTCATCGGGATGTTCGTTCTGGTACGAGATGTAAAAATATTTGGTTAATCCTTTTCCATGATGGGTGCGGATGAAGTCTTTGATGACCTCGGGCAGGTTGTTCTTTTCTGCAAGTTTCACGCCGTCGGTTACATGGCTGATTACAATTTGGGCACTTTGTTTGTAACTTAGCTGGTCGTGTGGATTCACGCCCGACTGGTTCTCGGTGAAGAAGGCAGGATTCAGCATTTTGCCGATATCGTGGTACATTGCTCCGGTACGCACCAGTTGGCTGTTGGCTTCGATACGGTTGGCAGCTGCGGCGCAGAGGTTGGCCACCTGCAAGGAGTGGTTGAATGTACCGGGAGCTACTTCCGACATTTCACGCATCAGTTTGTTGTTGATGTTCGAGAGTTCCACTAGTGTGACGTTGGATGTAAACCCGAAAGTCTTTTCGAGGATGAACAGCAACGGATAGGTAAACAGCAGCAATATGCCGTTGATGATGAAATTGATGTAGATATTCGTGTTCAGTTGCGAAACGTCGTTGACATGGATCAGGTCGAGCGCGAAATATAATACTGAATAGGCAACGACAACAATCAGGGCACTGCGTAATAACTGTGAGCGTTGCGACAGTTCGCGCAGGCTATAAATACTTGCCATGCCTGCGATGGTCTGCAGCAAGATGAATTCATGCGGCGTACGCAGGCAGATGGAGCAAAGCAATATAGACAGGATGTGTGCCATGAATGCTGTGCGCGAGTCGAGAAAGATGCGTACAATCATCGGCAGCATTGTGAATGGTACGATGTACACGCTCATAAACGGATGTGATACCATCAGTGATGAGATGACAGGGAAGAAGATAATCAGGAAGAACAGGATGCTAAGGCTTCCTTTCTTGTCGTAATAATCGCGGCGGAACAGGGCGAGGTATATCATAAAGCATCCGATGAGAATGGATACAAACAGGATTTGCCCGAATAGGGTCAGGCGTTTTTCGGTAGTGGTTTCGTTCCGTTTGTCCCATTCCCGTTGCAGGGATTTCAAGATGTTATAGGTCTGCTGGTTGATGATTTCACCCCGGTCGATGATTTTCTGTCCGTTCATTACGAAGCCTTTGGCGAATGATACTCCTGAGAGCAAGTCTTTTTTTGCCGTTTCCGATTTGTTGGCATCGTAAATAAGGTTTACGGTCAGGTAATTGTTCAGGTTGCATCGTTGCAGCAGGGTCTTGCTGAAGTGTACGGTGTCCGAATTGACCAATGCTTCATAAGCCCGTTTCGTACTGTAGATTTCGCTGATGCTTTGCAGGATGGAAGTGTTCTGGTAGACAATCTGTATGCTCAGGATACTGTCTTTGTGCAGACGCGCCAGTTGTTCGACAGGCATAATTCCTTTCCGATAGATTTCCTTCAGTTTTTGTTCGATGTAATGTGGATACGTGGGGTCGGGGATGATTTGCCGGAGTTTTCTGTTGTAGTCTTCCTTGAACTGGCTGATAATCCGTTCACCCATGGTTTCCGATAACTGGAAGTAGGGGTGGTAGCTTCTCATAATGCTGTCCTGTTCGCGTTGCACTTCGTCTTCTCCCTTGTAGATGGGAAAGTCGAACGAGGCTTGGAGCAGGCCGTATTTCCACGGTTTATTGATGTCAAACTGATAGTTGAATTGTCCTTCCCGCGGCAGGAAGTATACGATAATGGCCACTGCAGCAAGGAAGATGCCGCATTTATAGAAGAACTTCTTATATGAGAACTGTCTTTCGGTTTGGAAACTTTTCATAAGATTCGGATATTTTGCCTGCAAAATAAGAAAAAAACGGGAAAAATACCTTAATTTTGCGCTGTATTTTTTAGATAAAATCACTATGGCAGAAAGAAAAGTTAGAGTTCGTTTCGCTCCCAGCCCTACGGGAGCGTTACACATCGGTGGTGTGCGCACTGCCTTATACAACTATCTGTTCGCCCGTCAGCACGGGGGGGACTTGGTTTTCCGAATCGAGGATACCGACTCGAACCGCTTCGTTCCGGGAGCGGAAGAATACATACTCGAATCGTTCAAATGGCTGGGTATCCAGTTTGACGAAGGGGTCAGTTTCGGAGGAAATTATGGACCTTACCGTCAGTCGGAGCGTCGCGACATCTATAAGAAATATGTGAAAGTGTTGCTCGACAGTGGAAAAGCCTACATTGCTTTTGACACGCCCGAAGAACTGGATGCCAAACGAAAGGAAATACCTAACTTCCAGTATGATGCCTCTACACGTATGTCGATGCGTAATTCGCTGACGATGCCGCAAGAGGAAGTAGACCGTCTTGTTGCCGAAGGAAAACAGTATGTGGTTCGTTTCAAAATTGAACCCGATGAAGATGTGCACGTGGACGATCTCATCCGCGGCGATGTGAAAATCAACTCTTCTATTCTGGATGACAAGGTTCTGTATAAATCGGCAGACGAACTGCCTACGTATCACCTGGCAAATATTGTCGATGACCATTTGATGGAAATTTCCCATGTTATCCGTGGTGAGGAATGGCTGCCTTCCGCTCCCTTGCACGTCTTGCTTTACCGTGCTTTTGGCTGGGAAGATACGATGCCCCGTTTTGCACATCTGCCCTTGTTGCTGAAACCCGAAGGCAATGGAAAATTGAGTAAGCGTGACGGCGACCGTCTTGGTTTTCCTGTATTCCCACTGGAATGGCATGACCCCAAGACTGGTGAAGTGTCATCGGGATACCGTGAATCGGGATATCTGCCCGAAGCGGTCATTAACTTCCTTGCCTTGTTGGGTTGGAATCCGGGTAATGACCAGGAATTGATGTCGATGGACGAACTGGTGAATCTTTTCGACTTGAATCACTGTAGCAAGGCGGGGGCTAAATTCGATTACAAGAAAGGCATCTGGTTCAATCATGAATATATTCTGCGCAAGAGTGACGAGGAGATTGCTGCCCTGTTCAAACCTGTGCTGGAAGCGCATGGAGTGGCAGTGCACGATTATACCGATAGTTATCTGACAAAGGTCGTTTCACTGGTGAAAGGCCGTGTCAATTTTGTGAAAGAACTTTGGGAGCAGGCACGCTTTTTCTTCGTGGCTCCTGAAACCTATGCCGAGAAAGATGTGAAGAAACGCTGGAATGCCGATACGCCCCGTATTATGGACGAGCTGGCCGGTGTGCTGGAAGGTATCGGTGATTTCACTTCGAAACCGTCGGAAGACATTGTGATAGCCTGGATTACAGAGAAGGGATATCACTTGGGCAATGTGATGAATGCTTTCCGTCTTGCCGTGGTAGGCGAATGCAAGGGACCGCATATGTTCGACATTACCGAACTGCTGGGCAAGGAAGAGACTATCAGGCGTATGCGCCGTGCGGTGGAGGTGCTTAAATAACCGGTGTGATGATATACAATTTTGCAATCTGCCTGTTCGTAGGGGCAGTCCGTCTGATTGCGCTGTTCAATAAGAAAGTGGCGCGGATGGTAAAGGGTGAGCGTGAAGCTTTCGATGTGCTGGCACGGAAAATTGATCCGCAGGCGAAGTACATCTGGTTTCATGCCGCCTCATTGGGTGAATTCGAGCAAGGACGCCCGTTGATAGAGCTTATCCGCCGGAATTATCCTCAATACAAAATCTTGCAGACGTTTTTCTCGCCTTCGGGCTACGAGGTGCGCAAGGATTACCGGGGTGCCGATGTGGTGTGCTACTTACCGCTTGATACACCGCGCAATGTGCGCCGTTTTCTCGATGCAGCACATCCTTGCGCCGCATTTTTCATCAAGTATGAGTTTTGGAAAAACTATCTTGGTGCGCTTCATCGCCGTGGGGTGCCGGTCTACAGCGTCAGTTCCATCTTCCGTCCGCAGCAAGTGTTCTTTCGGTGGTACGGTGTAGCATATCGGGACGTGCTGAAATGTTTTACCCATCTCTTTGTGCAGAATGAAGAGTCTGTGCGCCTGCTTGCAGGGATAGGTGTCACCGCTACCACCATTGTGGGTGATACACGATTCGACCGCGTGCTGGACATCTGCCGTCAGGCGAAAGAACTTCCGTTGGTAGAAGCATTCAAGGGCAGCAATCGCTATACGCTGGTGGCTGGCAGTTCGTGGGCACCCGATGAGGATATTTTCATTCCCTATTTCAATGCCCATCCGGAGATGAAGCTTATCATTGCTCCCCACGTCATTGATGAAAACCATCTGTCCGAAATCGAAAGCAAGCTGCACCGCACTGCGGTGCGTTACACGCAGGCGACGCCAGAGAACGTGTGCCGTGCAGACTGTCTTATCATAGACTGTTTCGGACTGCTTTCGTCTATCTATCGGTATGGCGAGGTGGCATACATTGGCGGTGGTTTCGGCGTGAGCATACACAATACGCTCGAAGCGGCTGTTTATGGCATCCCTGTTGTTTTCGGACCTAACAATCAGAAATTCCTTGAAGCTCAGGGATTGAAAGCCTGCCGTGGCGGTTTTGAGATAACCGATGCTACCGGTTTCGAAACCCTGATGGATCGCTTCCTGTCCGATGAAGCCTTTCTTTCTGCTTCGGGTAAGGCGGCAGGCGATTATGTAAAAGACAACGCCGGTGCGCTGGACAAAATAATGGATATCGTCCGTTTGTGACGTGTCTTTCTTTTATCATTCGGGAAGAGGCTGTCTTTAAATGAAAGTTGTTTTTCATTTAGAGACAGCCTCTTTTGTTTATCTGTTTGAAACCTCACATCCCGAACCGCGACGTATCCACCTCTTTCGCCTCCTTCTTCTTATACCCGCCGAAGCGGTAGCTGAACGAGACGGTAAGGCTGCGGGCGTAGTTCTTCACGTGCATGTCGAAGTGCTGGGTGCCGTTGCGCGACTCGATGTCGAGGTGGTTCATCCCGTTGAAGAGGTCGGTGCCTTTCAGTTGGAGCATCGCTTTGTCGCCGGCGAAGGTGTAGCGCAGGGCGGCATCCACATAGCCCACGGCACCGAGGCGGTAACTGCCCTGTATGGCTCCTGTCTGCCCGAAGGCGGAGATTTCCAGACGGATATTGGGGCGGCTGCTCAGGGTGAAGGTGTTGGTCCACTGCCCGATGCCTGCCCACCGCTTGTTGTCGAAGGGAGCGTCGTAGTAGCGGCTCGCCTTGTCGTGCTTCAGCTGGGCGTTCAGCGTCAGCTGGCTGTCCCACCACGTGCCTACGCGGAAGGGGACGACGGCGGTGAACGTGAGCAGCTGCAGATAGTCCCAGTTCTGGTAATTATAAATGGCACGCAGCTCGTTCGAGTCCAGATATGCCATCTGCATAAAGTAGTCGGGCACGTAGCTGTATTCCGCCTGCACGATGTACTTGCTCTTCCAGATGTAGGTCAGCGTGGCGGTATAGTCGGTGTAGGGGTGCAGGCTGGCGTTGCCTTCTATCACCTGATAGCCGTTCAGGTAGCTGGTGCTGCCGCTCAGCGTCCAGTAGTCGGGATAGGTCTTGTCCGAGCTGAACGAAAGCTGGAAGATGTGTGCCGCCGAAGGCATGTAGTTCAGCGAAAGGGTGGGGTAGACCGCCCACTTCCGGTAGTCCGTCATCTTATAGTATTCCACTGCTGCCGACGCGCTGAGGTTCCATTGCGGACTGAACGCCTTGTCGAATCCGGCATAGACGTTGTAGGTATATTCATCGATGCGGCTTTCGCTGTTCATGCCGCTCATCTCGGGCAGGTCGTAGCGTTGCGAGTTGCGGTTGTTCACGTAGGTGAACGCCGTGCCGTAGTTCAGCGTCCAGCCCTTTGCGAGCGAATGGCTTTGGTCGGCATATACTTTCCAGCGGTCGATGCGCTGGTGCGAGTCGCTTCGGAAGGCGGACGGCTCGGCTTCGGTGTCGGTGAAGTCTTGCGTGCTCTCGTCTTTGTAATAGGTGTAGTCGGCGCCTGCGCTCAGCCCGAAGCCGGAGGTATAGTTCAGCGCGGCGTTATGCAGCTGCGTATCGCTCCGCTTGCCGTTGTGCGAGTCCGTCACGTTGCCCCATGCGTCTGCCGTCGATTTCCCGTCGGGCTTGAGGCTTCCGGTATAGCTGAGGCTGAGGCGGTCGTCCTCCGTGGGCTTGTAGGTGGCGGCGGTGCGGAAGGTATGGGTCAGGCTCCGTCCGCTGTCATCTTCAGACAGGCGGATGTCGTGCGTCTCTCCGTCTGCGGTGTGCAGGGCGCGGAAGTCCATTCCCTGCCGGTAATAATAGTCGCTCAGGTGGTACATCGCGTCCACGTCCCACCGCGGCGAGAGCCACGCCAGCGTCACGCCCCCGTTGCCTCCGGCTTCGTCCTTCTGCACGTAGTTGCCGTTCACCTCGCCCTGCAGGCCGCCTTCGCCAGCCTTGTAACCTTTCAGCACGAGGTTGACCGCCGCGCCGCGCACATGGTATTGGGGCGGCGCGCTATACATCACCTCCGCCCGTTCCACGCGCGAGGCTGGCGTTGCCTTCAGCAGGGCGATGAGCTGCTCGGCGGTCATCGACGAAGGCTTGCCGTTGAGCACGATGCCCAGGCTTCCGCTTCCGGCAAGGGCAGGCACGCCGTCTTTCTCCACCACGCCCGGCAGCTGCAGCAAGGCTTCGTAGGCATTGGTCACGAGGCGGCTGGCGGCGATTTGCGCCACGTCGTAAGTCAGGCGGCTGCCCTCCACCTTCACCAGCGGACGCTCGCCGCGCACCGTCACCTCGTCCAGCGCATAGTCGCGCGGCGTCAGCACGAGGGTATCCGCGTCTGTCCCGCTCCCTTCGCGGATGCAGGTATTATAAATAAGGTGTTCCACGATGAGGCGGTACCTCTCGGGACGCTGCCCGAAGCGGAACGCCCCCAAGCTGTCGGTCAAGGTCGCATCGATATAGGTAGAGTCGGCGGTTTGCAGCACCACCGTAGCGGCTTCCACGGGCCGGCGGTCGGCATCGGTCACCGTCCCCGTAAGGCTTTGGGCGGAGAGTGTAGCCGTACAAAGTCCGCACATCAGCAAGAAAAAGAATGTTTTCATGTCGTTCTGTCGTTTTTGATTGATGTCGCAAAGGTAAAGAGCCGCCTCCGCATCGGTGGTTAACGCAAGGTTAACGTAACGTTAACGGGGGAGTATGCGATATGAAAGCACGGTAGGGGCGAGGTCCGCTCGCCCGAAGACATCCGCTGTAGATGCATTCGGGCGGGCAGACCCCGCCCCTACGATTTGTCACACAATCGGCTTGACCACCTCAACCCTCATCCCCAGGGCGTGCATTATCCGATAAAACACAATTCGTGTAGAACGCATACGCTTCTTCGTCGAACTTCGCACGTTCGGGCGTGCCGGGCGCACCGAACTCCTTATCCAGTTCAGCGCTGATGTCGGTCAGCATTTCTTCGTTTGTATTCATAATATTCCTCCTTTTATTTGTAATGCCTTTGGTGTCTAAATGATTACTCTACAGGTATAGCCTTTTTGTTGGCTTCCATATGGCAACTATGGCAAAGCGTGATTAAATCTTCATCTTTGACATCCCAAGGCAAATGCGAGCGTGAATATTTTTTATGATGCACTTCCAACGTCTCGGAACTATTCAGTTTGAATAAGGGAAATATGATTGCAAAATCATTTTTGGTCAACATTGCAAGTCCTTGATTATAGTCGACGCCTGTGATATAGCCAAAACAATAGGTAAGGTAAATAGCATCATTGGTTGTATTGCCTTTCATATATTGTATGAAAATGGTATCACAATCTTTATATCCATTTTTAGTCTTAGTTTTAAAAGGCTTGCATTTGATGCTTTTAAAGCTGACCCTATCTACATCATTATCAGATAAGTTTTTGTTGGAAATAATATTAATTGTACTGGCTAAAGCTATTGTTTTCCTGTTTTGTGAACAGCTAAAAAGCCCTAAGTGATAATTGTTTAGATAGACTTCATACTTAGGTATGTAATTGGTCATTTCACTCATTTTATAAAGCTTATAACTACCTAATGATTGTTCTTCCAAATTCTCAGCATCATTTTGTTGCGATTTAAACGCAGATATTACTATGTCGGCAACATCCGGGAAATCTACGTATTTAGATATCTCATCGATATTGTCCAACTTTATTGTATTATAACAATTTTGGCAGACGTAATGATCTATTCTCTTTCTATTGTCCCGTTTTTGTATCCATTTGCTATCCAAAAGCAATTCTTTGTAATATTCGTTCTCTCCCGATGTTATGACGGATGATGGAACAGGCTCTTTTACAATATCTGCCGCTTCTGTTTGAGTTGCTGCATTATTCGGAGATTCTGCAATTTTGTCGTCAATGCATGGTTCATTTACTGGTGCATTCACTTTCGCATCAATAACAGGAGTGCTCGATTGAGGTGGAACGTTACTTTTGCTTTTCTTCTTTGTAATAACAACATAACCTACGATGAATAATAATAGAACAAGTAAAACAAATATCATATACAGACTTATTTATGATAATTAAATTATGCTGGCAAATTTAATATGATTTGCCGGAAGTATCAAATAGATTGACTTCTATATCTGATGAATATTCAACAATTACTTTCCGCTCCGACCTTGGAAAACGTGCAAAACGTGTGCCGACCCCTCGCCGCACACCTTGCAACACTTGCAAAGTCCCCGCCGACCCCTCCGCGCGCATTTTGCACATCTGCAAAGTCTCCGCCGACCCCTCGCCGCACGTTTTGCAACACTTGCAAAGTTCCCGCCGACCCCTCCGCACGCATTTTACACGTCTGCAAAGCCTCCGCCGAGGGGTCGGCGCATGTTTTGCACGTTTTTTAAAGCCGTTTTTGAAGAGGCGGAACATACTTTTCTTCACTTTGGAGGCGGTTTATCGGAAAATAAAACTAACTTTGGAGGTGAATTAATCAACTATATTGTCAAATTTAATCCCCTTTGAAGATGAAAACAATCGTAAAAATCAAAGAGTTCGGCATTACAAGACTGAACAACGCCGAATACACCAACTTCTCTACCCGTGTCCTCACCCTCGTAGAGCAGGCAGGGACGCTCGAACCCGACGGCGGCTCGGCACTGGGCATCGAGGCGGAGGTGCAGGAAGAATACGAAACGCTGCTGGGAACGATGAACGACATCGTGGCGCAGAGCCGCATCAGCGACCGCACGGCGGAACTTGCCGACGTAGACAAGCAGCGCGATGACCTCGTGGTCTATCTTTTCAACTCTATCCGCAACAAGAAGTCTTCGCCCGTGGCGGCGGAGAAATCGGCGGCAACCTCCCTCTACAATGTGCTGAAATCTTACGTGGGCTGCTACCGTTCGCCCTCGCAGCAGGAAACGGTGCAGATATGCGGCTTGCTGACCGATGCACGCAAGGCGGAGAACGCGCCCAACGTGGAGACGCTCGCGCTGACCAACATCCTCACGGAACTGGAAACGGCGAACGAAGAGTATGCCTCGCTGACCGAGCAGCGCACCGAGGAGCGTGCCGCCAGCCGCCTGGACGAAAGCAAGACGGTGCGCCTGCGCATGGACGAGCTGTACGACTACATCGCCACCGTGGCGTTCGTGCAGAGCGTGGCGCATCCTACGGACGCCACCGCCACGTTCGTCACCAACCTCAACGCCCTGATTGACGAGATGAACGCCCTCTACAACCAGCGCATCGCGCAGGCAAAGCGGAAAAAACCGGAACCGGAAGTGTAACTGACTTTTCAGACAAAACGCAGATTCACGCAGATTTCCGCAGATTATTTTCTATTTTTCAATCTGCGTGAATCTGCGAAAATCTGCGTTTCAACAATCAATCCAATGAAAGAGATAAGACACTTGCGCTGGATAGCCCTCATCGCCCTGCTGGCGATAGCGGAGCTGCAATACGTGTGGCTGGCGAACAGCTACCGGCTGGCGAGGGAAAGCCTGCGGATGAAGGCGGACGAGGTGTTCCGCGATGCTTCGCTGGAAGAGGCGTTCCACCGGATGTCGGTATACAAGGAGCGGAAATTCGGCAAAGACACCACGCTGTCGATGAAATTCGAGGTGGACACCGCCACTTCCGTCTTCCGGAACATGCCGAACCGGTGGCTGATGTCGAGCATCCATACCGGCCTGCAGGATTATATTTATACGGAAATACACCAGGACGTGTCGCTCCCCGTGCTCGATTCGATTTACGCCCACATGCTCGACTCCGCCGGTATCCGTGCCGAGGTGGCTTCGTGCATCACCGACTCCACGGGGCGGGTGCTCCGTTCTTCCGTGGGGAAAGAGCTGCATCGGGAGGGCATCCTGAAGACCGACTCGCTGATGCTCGACTTCAATGAGGCACGCTTCGTGCAGGGCATCATCACCAACCCCTACTGGGTCATCGCGCGGCGCATGACGCTGGTGCTGATAGCCACGGTGCTGATTATCGCCGTGGCGGTGGTGTGCGTGGTGTGGCAGGTGCGCATCATCCTGCGGCAGGACAAGGTGGCGAAGCTGCGCGAGGACTTCTCGTACGCGATGATACACGACATGAAGACGCCGCTCAGCTCCATCGTGATGGGCACGCGCATCCTCGAGACCGGACGGCTCGACAGCCAGCCGGAGAAGCGGGCGCAGTATTTCCGCATCCTGCGCGAGGAGGGCGAGCACCTCATCAGCCTGACCAACAAGGTGCTGACGCTCGCCAAACTGGAGCACCGCCAGCTGAGGCTCGACAAGACGGAATGCCTGCTGCGCCCGATGCTGGAGGACCTTGCCGCAAAGTATCAGGCGAAGGCGGAGAAGCCGATACGCTATGTATGGAAGCTGGACGCTCCGGCGGTGTATGCCGACGAGGAGTTTCTGCGCGAGGCACTGAGCAACCTGATAGACAATGCCGTGAAATATTCGGGCAGTGAGGTGGAGATAACCTTCGCTTCGGCGAAACGTGCCGACGGAAGCATCGCGGTCTCGGTGCGCGACAACGGCTTTGGCATTCCGTTGAAGGACCAGGCGAAGATATTCGAGAAATACGAGCGTGCCTCGGCGGCAAGCCGGAGCCGGGGCGGAGGTGCACCGGGCTTCGGGCTGGGGCTGAACTACGTGCTCCGCATCGTGGAGGCGCATGGCGGCACGGTGAAGCTGGAGAGTATCGAAGGCGAGTACAGCGAGTTCACGCTGGTGTTTCCTAATACAGTAGTTAAGGAGTTAAGTAGTTAAGAAGTTAAGTCAATACTTCTGCAATTTACTTGCCGATATTGACTATTGGCTTAACTTCTTAACTACTTAACTCCTTAACTTCTTAACTCCTAAAATTAAACAAATGACAAGACTATTATTGGTAGAAGACGATGCCAACCTGTGCTACATCATCCGCGGCGGGCTGGAAGACATGATAGGCGGCTACGAGATACAGACCGCCGCAGACGGCGAGGAGGGCTTGCGGATATGGAAAACGTGGAAGCCCGATGTCATCGTGTCCGACATCGAGATGCCCGTAATGGACGGCTACGAAATGGTGCGCCGCATCCGCGAGACGGACGAGCGCACGCCTATCCTCTTCACTTCGGGCAGGGTGTCGCCCAAAGACGTGGTGAAAGGATATGAACTGGGCGTGAACAACTACATCAAGAAGCCTTTCCTGCCCGAAGAGCTGCATGCCCACGTCACCGCCCTGCTCAGGCTGACGCAGGGCAGGCAGGCGGAAGCCCACGAGACGCTCTTCCCGATAGGCAGGCTCTACACGTTCAACGCCGACCGCTCTACCTTATTAAAGGCGGACGGGGAAGCGGAAACCCTCACTGTGCGCGAGGCGGACCTGCTCCGCCTGCTGTGCGAGAACAAGGGTAGGGTGGTGCGCCGCGAAGTCATCCTCTCGCGCCTGTGGAATACCGAAGACGACTATTTCGCCTCGCGCAGCCTCGATGTCTTCGTGTCGCGCCTGCGCAAGCTGCTCGCTGCCGACGAGAGCGTGCAGCTGAAGACGGTGAAGGGGGTGGGGCTGCAGCTGGTGGACTGATGACGTTTTAAACTAAATTCTGTATTTGTCCAATTGGCTGTAGGGGCGTATCGCATACGCCTTGAAGACATCCGCGTGGATAAGTGGACGCATTCGGGCGTATGCAATACACCCCTACATGGGATGTTTACGGATATTCAATTTAAACTAAATATCTTATGAAAAGAATTTCTTTGATTGTGATGTTCCTGATAGGAACGTGTATGGTTCGTGCCCAGCATATCACCGGCTCGTGGCATGGCGATTTGAACGCAGGTTCTCAGAAACTCGGCATCGTTTTCCATTTCGAAAAAGACCCGGCTGGAAAAGATGTGGTGAAGATGGACGTACCGGCACAAGGTGCCAAGGATATTCCTGTAAAAGTGGACTGGCTTGCCGATGATTCCGTAAGCCTGCAGGTGCCGGTAATCAATGTGGTTTATACCGGAAAGTGGAAGGAGGGAACGGTGGAAGGCACTTTTGTCCAGCACGGGATGTCCTTTCCTTTGAATCTGACAACAGGAGAACAGGATGCTCCTGCTCGTCCGCAGGAGCCTAAGGGAAGTCTGGAATATAAGACCGAAGAAGTGAGCTTCTCCAACGATGCAGCCGGTGCCACGCTTTCAGGCACATTGACCTGTCCGGCAGGTTATTCCGAAGGCAAGAAAGTGCCGGTGGTATTGATGGTGACCGGAAGCGGTGCGCAAAACCGGGATGAAGAAGTGTTCGGGCACAAGCCCTTTCTGGTCATAGCCGATTATCTGGCAAAGAACGGCATCGCTTCCCTGCGGTATGACGACCGGGGCGTAGGGCGTTCTACAGGAAACGTCAAAGGAGCCACTTCAAGAGATTTTGCGGATGATGCGGCAGCCGGCATTGCCTGGCTGAAGGACAGCCGCCGATTCGGCAAGGTCGGTGTGCTGGGGCATAGCGAAGGCGGAATGATTGCTTTCATGCTGGGTGCCGATAGCGTTGCCGACTTTATCGTCAGCATGGCAGGACCGGGAATCAAAGGCGACAGCCTGTTGGCAGAGCAGCAGAATGCCCAGTTGCGGCTTTACGGCAAGCCGGCAAACCGGACCGTAAAGCAGGTGCGTGAAGAAATGAAGCTGCAGCCCAAGAATGCCTGGCTGGACTATTTCGCTGATTACGACCCGGCATCCGACATTATGAATACCACTGTGCCTGTAATGGCTATCAACGGCACCTACGACATGCAGGTGCTGGCGGAAAGCAATTTGGGGGCAATCAGGAAATACTTGGCGGACGGCAACCGGCAGAACCTCATCAAGGAATATCCCGGACTGAACCATCTGTTCCAGCATTGCCAGCTTGCTACGTCATTGGATTATTACCGCATAGAAGAGACTTGCGCTCCGGAAGTGCTGAAAGACATTGCGGACTGGATAAATGCACTCCGATAAACGGAACGCAGAGGTGCAGGAGTGCCTCTGCGTTCGGCTATGATACGGAGAATCACTCGGCGTTCTGTTTCAGCCACTCCATACGCCGCATGTCGGGCAGGTGTTTTACCTGGAAGTGCTCGAATGTCACGTTGAAGCCTTCGCCATCGGGGCAGGCACCCATTACGCCTACCATCATCGGGGTGTTGTCTGCCATCCAGGCATTGCGCATCATGGTGTAGGTCTGGTCGTCGAACGAGTAGAACACTTCGACGGCATCTTTGCGGCGTATTGCTTTAATCCATACGTAGGGTACAGGCTTGTCGAGCGAGATGACGCTCCAGTCGCTCGTGTGGTGTGTGACCACGGTACTCAGGTTGAATTTCCCGTCCACGAACTCGATTCCTGCCTTGATGTAGTTTTCCTTGTCGATGCGGAGCATCAGCCCTGCCTGGTCGAAGCGCACCTTGTAGTCTCCTGTAATCTTGACTTTCACTTCAAACTCGCCTCCGTAGGTGGCATAATAAAACGGTGCATCATCGACGGTGAATCCGTAGTGCGAGATGCGCCAGTAGTCGGTGTGCGGAGTGACCGACATTGTCAATGCTTTGTTTTCAATTTTCCATTGCTCCGGTTCGTTGAACCATTGCATTTTCTCCAGTGTCTGTGCCTGGCAGGTCAATGCAGCCAGCACGAAAAGTGTGCAGAAGATTGTTCTCATATCGGTTTTTGAATGAATATAATGTTTACCTTTGCAAAGGTAAGGCTTCCGGCTGGGAGACGCAATGCTTATTAATAACTATTTTTTTCTTGCAATGGATGCGCAACAAGAACTCGACCGCACGCTGCAAAGGCAAGATTTCGGACGCGACACACTGCTGTCCGACAGTCTGGCGGCATACATACAGGCTGCTCGGATGTATGCCCAGATAGAGATTGCGATAGCCGTGCTCAGCGACTTGCAGGCAAACCGTAGCTATATCTATTATGGTGGGGTGGGTGATGTGCTGGGTGTGTCACCGTCGGGTACCAGTCATGAGACCGATTCGATATGGGAAAAGGAAATATTCGACCGTATACAGCCCGATGATCTGGTGAGAAAGCATGCCCAGGAACTCCGTTTTTTTCATTTTGTGAAAAAGCAGCCTCTAGGAATGGGCGGTATTATCTGGAGATGTATGTGCGGATGCATACGGCTGTCCGAGGTTATGTGCCGGTTTGTCACCGGATGTATTACGTCATCAGTCCACAGACGGGTAATGTGGTTTTTGCCTTGTGCCTGTATACTTTGTGTGCTGCTTTGTTGCCTGACGTGTTGGTTGATTCGCTTACCGGTAGCCGTACCGGCATCGATTGTCAGTCTTGCGGGAACTTGTTGTCGAAACGTGAGAGAGAGGTTTTGTTGTTGATAGCTCAGGGAAAGATGAGCAAAGAGATAGCCGACAGATTGTCTATCAGCATCCATACAGTGAGCCGTCACCGGCAGAATATTTTAGAAAAGTTGCATGTCGGCAATTCCATCCGTGCACTGGATGTGGCGAGAGAGTTGCATTTGTTGTAAGCGTTTGGTGATATATTCCGTTTGTCGGTTTGAATTGAAAAAGATTATTTGTGTAATTACTTTTAGATACGGATGTAAAAAAGCAGCTGTCTCAAACCTTATTTTGAGACAGCCGTTTTTTTAGATATGGTTACAATTCAATTTTTAATTTTGAGTTGTGCGCTGTACTGTGCAAATCACATAAGTGTCAATGTCACCCCACTTATAGCTTACTTTTACAGGAATATAAACCTTGAATTCTTGAACATTGGCTGTATTATTCCAATAATGCAAAGTGCCATAGTGAGTTCTTAAGTCACTCAATGATGCGTTTGCTGCAGGAACTGAAGGAGTGCTCGTTTGCCCGTTATAAGTAAAGCCGACGGCTGTAGAAATGCTGTTCAGCAATGGCCATGTTGCTGCCTGGCTTTCATCAGTCAAATTCGGATTATTCAAGTTTGTCCTGATTTGGTCTGTATCGATACTGATATTTTCTACTTCATAATAGTGGAAATAATCCAAGTGATCGCTTACAAAAGCACGGTCTCTCCAATCTTCCAGTCTTACCAAGTCTAATACGTATGCCCATGCTTCAGGTTCATCGGCATCTACGCCATCAACGAAGTAGTCACGTTCGCCGCCTTCTACATCAACCGGACGCAAGAAGAGAGCGTCGAACTTGTCATTAGCCAATGGTAGCAGATTAGAACATTCATTGAATGCTGCGACACCAATGTTGGCAGTGAAGGTGTTCTCCAAGTCAGCATGGCTCACGTAGTTCAAAATGTCTTTTGCCACATATGTATCTTGATAAGTAACCTTGCCTGTTTCTTGGTCTATTACAGCAATCAAGTTGTTGGTAGCAATTGTATTTGCATATAATGCGGTATTATTATATTCTACTCCGGTTGCTTGGTATACTTGGTCGTAATCAGCAGGTGTTGTGTTGGCTACTACCAAAGTATATTCTGTACCGCTGTTGCCTGTAACTTGCTTGCCATTGTTCTCAGCTGAGAAGTAATAGATATATGCCAGTTTGTCATCTTGGAAGTCAGCAAAGTTTGAAGCGACACCGAAAGTAGGAGCATTTTCATTGTATACTATTGAACCAGCCGACCACGGAGTAGTACTCCAATTGCCATGACCCAGTGTCTCGTTCACTTGGAATACATAGTCGAAATCATTGACGAATTCACAATCAGCATTTGCAGTCGTACCCGGATTGCTTTCAGTTCCAGGGACTTCAACGTTCAAATGGATTTCGTGAGTGCCGTTGTTGAGTGAGTTCTCAGCATACCAGTATTCATTAATCTTATTATTCAAGATTCCTTGCGGATAATGCAATGTGACAGAAATGGGCACATAGATAGGTTGTCTTGTATCACTCGTGTTGCCGCCTATTTTACCGACATATCTTACGCATCTTACAACGGTAGTTTCGTATGCGTTTGCAGGTCTGAACTGGATGAAATCAGCTTGGTCAACTGTCCATTGCAGACAAGTCGTTGTCGGATGTTCCGGATCTACAATTTCTTCAATGGTGCCTAAGATTTCTGATGATGTAGCTTCTTCGAATGTGTAAGCACCGGCTGCGCCGCTTCTTACGAACTGCTTAGCATTGCCCGAAGCATCAACGTCAAGCTGATACAATGCGTCAAAGGTTTCTTTTGATGTTTGTGCTGTGAGACCCAGTAATTCGGTTTGAGTTTCAGCCCATGTCAGCTGATCGTCTTGTTCGGCACAACTATAGTACAAGTCTTGAATATCGAAATCGCTAGTCCATTTCGGCATAATATCTTCAACAATCAAGAACTTAATATAACCGATGGCAACGATTTCGTTGTTTTCGGTGTTTATCAATTCTGCACGAACCAACGGAGTACGTCCTACTGTTTCAATGCCTTGCACGCCACTCGGCTCACCGCTGTCCGCATTAACACCACATGGACGTAAATAAGTTGCTCCTCCTTCAGTCCTTAGCTGGCAGTTGTTGCTTTCAGAAGTCTCATTGCTTCCAATTGTCAATGTAACAAGCTCAAAATTGTATGCTAAATTGTATTGGCTCAATTCTTCGCTGGTATTCCAAATTTGTTCTTCACCTTTTTTGCCGAAAGAAGAACCCGAATTGCTGCTCCAGTGTGTAGCAACCAAATTGTTCAAGTTGACACCTTGTATGTTATTGTAAGCAACTTTTACTGTTGGGGCATTTTCTACAGCATCTTTTACTTGATAATACAAGTGAGAACCATTGGATACATTGGGGACACTGTGTTGTGTGGCATCCATCGTATAATTCAAGTCGCTATTGTTTTCTTGATAAGCCAAGGCCTTTATTTTGATTTGCGAAGAGTAAACTCCTGCATAGTCAGAAGTGACAATAGTATCTGCGCTACCATCTTTGTTCAAGTTTGCCTGCAGTGCTAAAGAAGTAATTTTATCGTTATTGTTTGTCACTTCAAAATAGCCCTCTGCTGTATCGTCTATTGAATTGCTTTGTTCTGAATTCCATGCCTGATTCATCACATCACAGCCAGCCATACGAATATCTACATACATGATACCATCAGCAACTTTTGTTGTGCTGAATTTCACTTCAGGAGTGGCTTCAGATGCTCTTGTAGTGACAAAGTCTTTATCTTCACTGATTAAACTTACAGTTACATCATCATTAATGATAGCAGAAGTCGGATTCATGTGATAAGCATATGTCAGCCACGGTTCAATGAAAGTTGCATTTGTTGCCAGATTCTGATGGTTATTATTGTCCTCCAAGACGGTATAACTATTATTATTGATAGTTCCGGTAGTTGCAGTATTGTTAATAGTGATGGCACGATAAGGAATCCATCTGTATTCCATAGACTCAACGCCATCCATATAGATCGCATTTTCATGGTCTACATCAAATACAAGCGATTTCAGTTCAGATGCCAGTGGGATAATTACTGTAGTCAATTCGCCATTTGCATCCAATACGTTGCTCATAATCAATTCTTGGGTGTTGGTGTTCCATACGGCAGTAACTGCACCTTCCGGTAACCAAGCTATTGTAGTTGTTTCACGTGTGGTTTGACCATTTTCTTCTGTTACTTTTACCCAATAACCTTCTTCTGTGCCTTCAGTTCCAGGCTCATAATAAATGGTAGGTGCATCAGAACCTGTTCCTGCAGCGCCTTGTGATGGCCTGCCTGTATCTTCACCATCAATAAACCAATTGCCGTTTTCGCCAATTTCGACAACAGATCCATTAGTTCCATTGGTTCCGTTGGTAAGTGTAAAAGAGTTGCCATTGCTTAACGTAACAACAACTCCATTGCCTGTACTTGCAACATCTGTAATGACTGCACCGCTTTGAATTTGAGACTGAAGATTGTCGACGAGTGTTTCTACCGCATCTACACGTTCAGTTAAATTCTGGATGTCATCATCATAGTCTTTACAAGAGGTAAAAGTACTTGCCGAAGCGAACAATAACGCTCCGAACAGCAGTGCACTTAAATACTTTTTTCTCATAATAAAACAAATTTAATTTATAAATTAAAAAACTCAAATCGTTCTAACTCAGGTCTTTGCAAGTCCTGCTTTACCTTTTGTATCTGCCTGTTTCAACTCAGGCTTGTAACCGCGCCGGCTACTGACGGATTGTTTGTAAACGGTTGATTTATAGGAATGTATTCGAATTGCATTAGGATTTGTTAACTAAATGTGCCGGATATGTGCCGGTTTTGTAGTCAGGAAATTGCGCTAAAACGGGCATAAAAAGATGTATAAACAGCCTTAATGGAAATGTTTGGGACTATATTTTGTCACGAAAAATGGACATTAATAAAGTTTAACTTATCCTTTTTGAATGTTCCGAAGAAGGTTCCTTCTTAACCATGCGCTGTATGAAATTGTGCATTTTGTATATGCCATGTAGTAGAGACGATGTGCACATCGTCTCTACAGAAACAGTGCGAAATGTTCAATGAACTGATTATTTTATGGAAAGAATACACATTATCTGATTGAATTTAAAGAATTATTTCCGTAATCGCTTGTGTTATCTCAATAAATCTTCTAATTTTGCATCGTGTAACAGACCGTACTGGAGGATATTTTAGTTCAAACAATTAAATAATTTAAATTCAATCATTTATGTGGTTAAGTAATTCATCTATTGGAAGGAAAGTGGTGATGAGTGTAACAGGTATCGCCCTTGTCCTGTTTCTTACATTTCACATGTTGATGAACCTTGTTGCACTGTTTTCGGCGGAAGGTTATAACACAGTATGTGAATTCTTGGGTACTAACTGGTACGCTTTGATAGGTACCTTGGCGTTAGCTGCCTTGTTTGTAATTCACATCGTTTACGCTTTCTGGCTGACGATGTTGAACCGTGCCGCACGTGGTAACGAACGTTATGCGGTGAGTGCAAAGCCTAAAACTGTGGAATGGGCTTCTCAGAACATGTTGGCTTTGGGTGTGATTGTCATCCTGGGCTTGCTGTTGCACTTGTTCAACTTCTGGTACAACATGATGTTTGCCGAATTGATAGGCAATCCGATGATGGGCGGTCTGGAAGCAACCGACGGTTACGGTTACATTGTACAGACTTTCTCTAATCCGGTATTCTTCGTTCTGTACATCGTTTGGTTGTGCGCTTTGTGGTTCCACTTGACTCATGGTTTCTGGAGCTCTATGCAGACATTAGGCTGGAACAACACCATCTGGATCAACCGTTGGAAGTGCATCTCTAACATTTATTCTACGATTATCGTGCTGGGCTTCATGCTGGTTGCGGTAGTATTTTTTGTGAAGAATTTATAATGTAGGCACTAGGTTACAGGTACTAGGTACTAGGTTACAGATACTTTATATTAAGGATGAAAAAACCTAGTCAACTAGTCAACTAGTTCCTAGTCAACTAAAAAAGAAAACAATTATGGCTAATATACTCGACTCTAAAATTCCTGAAGGTCCGATAGCTGAAAAATGGACCAACTATAAAGCTCACCAGAAACTGGTGAACCCCGCCAACAAACGTCGTTTGGATATCATCGTGGTAGGAACAGGTCTTGCAGGTGCTTCTGCAGCCGCTTCTTTGGGCGAAATGGGCTTCCGTGTGTTTAACTTCTGTATTCAGGATTCTCCGCGCCGCGCTCACTCTATCGCTGCTCAAGGTGGTATCAATGCTGCAAAGAATTATCAGAACGATGGCGACTCTGTATATCGTCTGTTTTATGATACTGTAAAAGGTGGTGACTATCGTGCACGTGAGGCAAACGTTTATCGTTTGGCTGAAGTTTCGAACAACATCATCGACCAATGCGTGGCTCAGGGTGTACCTTTCGCACGCGAATATGGAGGTCTGCTGGCAAACCGTTCGTTCGGTGGAGCACAGGTGTCACGTACATTCTATGCCAAAGGACAGACCGGACAGCAGTTGCTGTTGGGTGCTTACTCGGCATTGAGCCGTCAGGTAGGTGCAGGCACAGTCAAGCTGTATACTCGCTATGAAATGGAAGATGTGGTAATCATCGACGGCCGTGCCCGCGGTATCATTGCCAAGAATCTGGTAACCGGTAAACTGGAACGTTTTGCTGCACATGCTGTAGTTATCGCTACCGGTGGTTACGGTAATACTTACTTCTTGTCTACCAATGCGATGGCATGTAACTGCTCGGCTGCAATGGCTTGCTACCGTAAAGGTGCGTTCTTCGCTAATCCGGCATACGTGCAGATTCACCCGACTTGTATTCCGGTACACGGCGACAAGCAGTCTAAGTTGACTTTGATGTCTGAATCGTTGCGTAACGACGGACGTATCTGGGTTCCGAAGAAGCTGGAAGATGCCAAGGCTTTGCAGGCTGGTACCAAGAAAGGCAGTGACATTCCGGAAGAAGACCGTGACTATTACTTGGAACGCCGTTATCCGGCATTCGGTAACTTGGTTCCGCGTGACGTTGCCAGCCGTGCGGCTAAGGAACGTTGCGACCACGGTTTCGGTGTCAACAATACCGGCTTGGCTGTATTCCTCGACTTCTCTGAAAGTATCGAACGTCTGGGATTGGATGTAGTGCGCCAGCGTTACGGAAACCTCTTCGATATGTACGAAGAAATCACCGATGTGAACCCGGGCAAATTGGCAAACGAAATCAACGGCGTAAAATATTACAACCCGATGATGATTTATCCGGCTATCCACTACACCATGGGTGGTATCTGGGTAGACTACGAATTGCAGACTACCATTAAGGGTCTGTTTGCTATCGGCGAATGTAACTTCTCCGACCACGGCGCAAACCGTCTGGGTGCTTCTGCCTTGATGCAAGGACTTGCCGATGGTTACTTTGTATTGCCTTACACCATCCAGAACTATCTGGCAGACCAAATCACTGTTCCCCGCTTCTCTACCGACTTGCCGGAATTTGAGGAAGCAGAAAAGGCTGTCCAGGCTAAGATTGACCACCTGATGGGAATCCAGGGCAAACGCTCGGTAGATTCTATCCACAAGGAACTGGGCCACATCATGTGGGAATACGTAGGTATGGGACGTACCGAAGCCGGACTGAAGACTGCTCTTGCGAAGCTGAAAGATATCCGCAAGGAATTCGAAACCAACTTGTTCATTCCGGGCAAGAAAGAAGGTCTGAACGTAGAATTGGATAAGGCAATCCGCTTGAACGACTTCATCACCATGGGTGAACTGATTGCATACGATGCATTGAACCGTAACGAATCGTGCGGCGGTCACTTCCGTGAAGAATATCAAACTGAAGAAGGCGAAGCTAAACGTGATGATGCCAACTATTTCTATGTATCTTGCTGGGAATACCAAGGCTCGGATGATAAAGCTCCGGTTCTCTACAAGGAACCGCTGGTTTACGAAGCTATTAAAGTTCAGACAAGAAATTATAAGAGTTAATTAATTTCAGTTGACAAGGTACAAGTTGACTAGTTGACTAGGTTTTAAATAGTATAAGCTTATGAGGACCCATAAAGAATTGGTCGTTTGGCAGAAAAGTATGGAAATGGTCAAGTGTCTTTACTTGGTAACTCAGGCTTTCCCTAAAGAAGAAATATATGGAATCACTTCCCAAATGCGCCGTGCTGCCGTATCGATTCCGTCAAATATTGCAGAAGGATTCGGCAGAGGGTATGATAAAGAGTTGATTCATTTCCTATATATGGCTTTAGGATCTGCATAAGAATTGGAAACGCAGCTTCTTATTTGTAAGGATATTGCATATATTTCGGATGCACAATATCAAGAGCTGGACAGCATGAACAGTGAAATAATAAAAATGTTGACGGCTTTGATAAACAAACGTAAGTCATTTGTATTTTAAACCTAGTTACCTGGTACCTGGTACCTAGTAACCTTAAAAATAAAAACAATGGACAAAAATATATCATTTACGCTGAAAATTTGGCGTCAGAACGGACCGAAGGAAAAAGGTCATTTCGATACATTCCAGATGAAAGATATCCCGGGCGATACTTCGTTCCTGGAAATGTTGGATATCTTGAACGAGCAGTTGGTTGAGTCTGGTAAAGAACCGGTAGTATTCGATCACGATTGCCGTGAAGGTATCTGCGGTATGTGTTCTCTGTATATCAACGGACATCCGCACGGACCTGCAACAGGTGCTACTACCTGCCAGCTCTATATGCGCCGTTTCCACGATGGCGATGTCATTACCGTTGAACCGTGGCGTTCGGCTGGTTTCCCGGTTATCAAAGACTTGATGGTAGACCGTACGGCTTACGACAAGATTATGCAGGCTGGTGGTTTCATCAGTGTACGTACAGGCGCTCCTCAGGATGCCAATGCTATCCTGATTCCGAAACAAGTGGCTGACGAAGCGATGGATGCTGCTTCTTGTATCGGTTGTGGCGCATGTGTAGCTGCTTGTAAGAACGGTTCGGCAATGCTGTTCGTATCAGCAAAGGTTAGCCAGCTGAATCTGTTGCCGCAAGGTAAACCGGAAGCTTTGCGCCGTGCGAAAGCCATGATTGCCAAGATGGACGAACTGGGCTTCGGCAACTGTACCAATACCCGTGCTTGTGAAGCTGAATGTCCGAAGAACGTTTCAATCAGCAACATCGCTCGTTTGAACCGCGACTTCATCAAGGCAAAACTGAAAGACTGATGATTTTTAGGTGCCAGAGGCTAGGTGACTAGTTGACTAGGTACTAGGTGACTAGGTACTAGATACTAGGTACCAGGCACTGAATATTTGGCGGGTTGACAAGTTGATAAGGATTTAAATCCAAGTCTTCTTGTCAACTCGTTTTTTATGAATGTCCGGGAGCTATGCAAAAGAATTTTAAACTATTTGTAATATCCTTGTATAATGTTGGAAGAATCAAGCTGAATGACTATATTTGCAAAGTGATTTTTTTCATAGTATTAGATTTAAGGTTAACAAGGTTGGGAGAAAGCGTTCTCCCATTTTTTTTGTTCTTGGGAACAGTTTCTGAATATCTGCAAAATGCCAATGGTATGAAAAGGAGTTAGAAGAAGTTATGTTCGCTTCGCTCACAGGAGTTAAAGGACAATGGTTCTGTTAGGATTTTCATTAGTAAAAGTATTGGCTTCTCACTCCCTTTAACTCCTTGGAATAACTCCTTATCTTGAGAAGCTGTTTTGAATTTCTCCAAAAAGTTTTTCTTGGCTTGATGTATCTGTTTTCGTGTGTGCTTTGGGCGATTTTTTGGTCCTTTTCGCTCCTGTTCTTCGTCAGATAGCCCGCTATCTTCCTCATCACAGAAGCGAAAATGCCTCAAAAACTCATCCCAAATCATCGCACGATAAATTCAAAATAGCTTCTGAAATTATCCGTTATTTTACAACTTGTTAATTTATCCCTCTCTATTCGTTAATATGTTTTAAAAATTAAACACTTGTATCTTAAATAGAGTTTATGTAATTTAGATTTGTTATATATCGCGCATACGCGTACCTTTGCAACATGAATTACCACGACCATAAAGACAACAGCAAAAGTTTCCGTGCCTTGACGGGAGTTAGCC
>NZ_NFKD01000025.1:0-57333 GCF_002160215.1 Bacteroides sp. An19
AATGAATGTCCGCAATTAGCCAATTCGACTGAGTTGAAAATGCAGTAGTACTGCGTTTGCCGATGCAGTATATATTCGTAGGCGGATGCAGTATATATTCAACCGCGAATGCAGTATATATTCAACTGCGGATGCAGTATATATTCATTTTTTGAATATCCGCAAACATCCCAATGGATGGAAAGGAGTTAAAAGGAGTTATGCCCGCTTCGCTCACAGGAGTTAAACGCCAATAGTCCTGCTATGGTTTCCATTAGTAAAAGTATTGGCTTCTAACTCCCTTTAACTCCCTGAAATAACTCCTTATTGTTGAAATGCGGACATTCATATTCATTTTTTAGGGGTATGTATTGGATGAATGCGGACATTCATTTCCTATAATGTCTATTTAGATTCTTTGTATATGTAACCATCTGTTCATAAGCTCAAACTGTTAACAATCAATAAAAGTATACATTTGCAATGACAAGTTATAAATAAAAAACTATTTTTGCAATATAACTTTAACTATATAGCCATGGAAAAGAAAAAATTAAAGAAAATTCAACTGATTGAAGAACCTAAGAGTGAGGAACTTTTACGTGCGGAACTAGAAGAAGCATTAGGAGGATGGAATTGCGGGACTTATGAAGATGGATGGTGGAGTGACACATGCACTTCATTCCATAATGGTATATGTCAGGATGGCAGAAACGTAAATTTTTGTGGCTTATACACTTTTTAACCAACAATCTATCTGCCAATGCCTTTGAAATTATCCAAATACCATTACCTCTTTGAAAAAGAAGGGAATTACTTCCTTTATGCTCCGTTATCCAATAGTTTTGCAGAATTAGACAAGAGCGTATATGAAGTACTTCTCTCCGCCCAAAGAGGTAATGGGTTTCTAATGACTTTAGATGAAGAAATCAGCAATCAATTGCGTAAAATGAAAGTAATTGATGTGGATGACCGGTTAGAAATCAACAAAATCAAATCGAACCGATTATTACAAAGGTATAATCCTCATAAACTACTATTAACCATAAATCCGACTTTAGCCTGCAATTTTGCTTGTCCCTATTGCTTTGAGGCAACACACTCAAACATATTCATGAATGACCAAGTGGAAGACGCCATTCTTACATTTATTCAAACACACAAATCTGTAACCCAACTGCACGTTACATGGTTCGGCGGTGAACCGCTCTTAGCATTCGACAGAATAAAATCACTTTCTCAACGGATTCTGAATTTAGGCATAAAATATAGCGCAGGCATGATTACCAATGGATATTTATTGACGCCAGAAAAAATAAGTTTATTGGAAAAGCTTAAAATCAAATCTATTCAAATAACCATTGATGGAACAGAACAGACCCATAATGCCCGTCGATGCAGGAAAGACGGAGGTCCTACTTATCAAACTATCCTCAAAAACATAGAAGAGGCTCAAAAGCGCTCGCCTCAAACAGCTATCAGCATCCGGGTCAACATTGACCGTACAAATAGCAACGAATTTTTCGATGTCCTTGCTTATTTCCGTACTAAGAATTATCCGAATGTCTCCGTATATCCGGGATTTGTAAACGAAGTCCCTTCGAAAGAAGATAGAAACCATTGCGTATATGACAGCGATGCCATGGCTGCTTTTCTAAAAACAGCCTATCAAGACCACGGTTATTGCAGCCATCTTTTTTATCCTTCCAATTTTACACATACATGTGCCGTCAGAAATCTGAATGCCATTGTTATCGGTCCCTTAGGTGAACTTTACAAATGCTGGAATGATGTGGGTGATTTCAATCGCAGTTATGGCTATATTGACGGACGGATGACCCATGAAACCGTGCTGTATGAATACTTGGTTGAGGCGGATTATTTAAACTCCCCTCAATGCAATGCGTGTACGTTTTTTCCAGTATGCGATGGCGGCTGCCCAAACAGACGGATACAGAATGAGAAAGAAGACCGTCAGCAAGATACATGTTCCTTGTTTAAAGAACACATAGAGGATTTTTTAATGATGCACTATGCAATAAAAGCTCAACAATAGAAATGTTTTTAAGTATTTATTTGCCATGAAGCATGTTGTCGAATATCATTTTCTAATGAAGTGGAAGCTATGCATTTTGTTTTTTCTTCTTCCCTCGTTGGTCTTTGCTAAAGACAATATAACGGTTACAGGGAAAGTATTGGAAAGCCAAGGCTTTCATAATCCTGTTCCTTTTGCTACAATCAGGGTTTTAGAAGTTGCCGACAGCACGATTGTCGCCCTAGCGAGTGCCGACAAATATATATACGATGAATACATTACCGGATCCGACAATCAAAAAAGATATACGGGAGAGTTCAGCATCGATTTGCCGAGGGAAGAAGGGAAATACATTTTTGCCGTCAGCTCCATCGGGTACGAACCTGCCTTCATGAATGTGGATCTGACCCAGCTCGGCAAACGTGAATACCTGTTCCAATTGGGAACAATTTACCTTGCTACGGCTTCCAAACAATTGGATGAAGTGACGGTGAAAGCCTCGAAAGTGAAATTCTATAACAAAGGAGACACCTTGGTATATAATGCCGATGCCTTCAAGTTAGCGGAAGGCAGCATGCTCGATGCACTGATTCAACAAATGCCCGGTGTGGAACTGAAAGATGACGGAGGCATTTACGTGGGCGGCAAATACGTAGACGAACTGCTGCTGAACGGCAGACGGTTCTTTGATAACAACAAGCAACTGATGCTCCAGAACTTAGCCGCTTACACTGTAAAGAACATTGAAGTGTACAACAAACGGGGCATGGCAAGCGAATTGGCTGGAGCGGATTTAGGAGACAGCCAATATGTGATGGACGTGAAGCTGAAAAAGGAATTCATGGCAGGGAGTTCGATAAACATAGAAGGAGGTTATGGAAGTGAAGACCGTTATTTGGGCAGACTTTTCGCCATGATGTTCACACCCAAAGGGCAGTATGCAGCTTATTTCAATATCAATAACCTGAACGATAGCCGCAAACCCGGACAACAAACTTCTTGGACTCCCGAGAAAATGCCTACCGGAGTAAGAAAAACCATATCAGGGGGCTTTGATTACAATGTAAAGACGTTAGACAACCGTTGGGAGCTGAACGGAAACATCAATGGTGAGACAGCCCGCGAAACAGACGGTACAGACGTGGTACGCAACAACTACCTGGTGACAGGCTCTACGTATGATTACCAGTTCAACCGCTCGCGGAACAAATCGTGGTCACTGAACACCAAACACAAAATCTATTATAAAACACCCAAGGGATACGGTATTGCCGCCGAACCGTTCTTCAACTACCGGAACTGGGACAATTACAGCGAAGACATCAACGCCACTTTCAACGAATCGTTTAATAACGTAACAACCGATTTCGTCCGGCACATCTACGATGGAAACAGTAACGGTGCATTAAAAAGCTTGATAAACCGTAACCTGACGTTGAATAGGCAGGACGGGCATGCTTTATCCACAGGAATGAATCTTTGGCAAGGCATCCGGATGCCCGGAACTAATGACTTGCTGGTGGTAAATTTGATAGGGAAATATAATAACCGTCATGACGAGCGTTTCAACCGGTATGAAATCAATTACGGACAAGATGCCGTTCCTGCGCAAACTGTCAACCGGTACTTCAAGAACAATCCCGATTTCAATTCCAACTTAGCGGCGGAAGTCAGCTATTCGCGGACATTGGCAAGAAGCATGGTATTGACCCTTTCGTACCGCTACGACCATCTCTATCAAAAGGCGGCTTCCGACCTCTTCTTATTGGAATCGCTTGAATCGGCAGACGACTTCCTGTTCGGGAAAATGCCCTCCGTATTCGATTACGAAGCTTCCTTGGACCGGAACAACAGCTACCTGCGCCGGGAAACGGACAACAACCACCGGATAACCGTAGGATACAGCTATGCTACGCAAAACCTCCATATCCAATATAATTTGCCTGTCACGCTCAAACAACAACAATTAGATTACGAACGAGGAAGGACGGATACGGCTTTCACCCGCAAATCAGTCGTATTCGATATCGGAGAAGCATTATTCGACTGGCGTAAGGGCAACCACAGGCTTATTTGGTCATGGGGACTGAAAAGCCAAACGCCGGACTTGGTGACGATGGTCAACTTTACGGATGATACAGACCCGCTCTACATCACGAAAGGGAATCCGGACCTGAAGAACGCACTGCAGTTCAACACCCGCCTCCAATACCGATTGACAAACAGGGAAACAAGAAGCCGTATGGCGATAGAAGGACGCTACTCGGTATTGTCCAACGCCTTGTCGCAAGGTTATACATACGACACCCGCACGGGTATCCGCGAAGCAAGCTATTACAATGTGAACGGAAACTGGAGTGCGGGAGGCAGAATCGCCTATGGACAACCCATAGGGGGGGGGCTTATAAGCAACCTGTTTGCTGCCTTGCACACCACCAATGTTGACCTGGTAGGGCAAGACTCTCCCCAGCTAACGCGAAGCAAAATCTACAATTGGAACTTTTCCGATGAGTTCAGGGCGGAATACCGTTTCGGCAAACATCAAATAGGATTGAACGTAACTGCCCAGCACGACCGTTTCACCTCCAACCGGACAGACTTCTCGCAACAGAACACTTGGACGGTACAGTCGGGACTGAATGCCGTATTCGAACTTCCAGCCAACTTCCAATTAGCTACGGATTTTACGGTTTACAACCGGAGAGGGTATACCGACGCACGGCTCAATACCGACAACTTCGTATGGAACGCCCGCCTGACTTACCGTGCCTTGAAAGGCAAGCTGCTGCTGATGTTGGACGGTTATGACATCTTGCACGACTTAAGCAACGTGTCCTATACCATCAATGCACAGGCAAGGACAGAGACCTACCGTACGGTATTGCCCCGTTACGTGATGTTCCATGCGCAATGGCGGTTCAATAGCCAGCCGAAAGGAAAAAAATAAAGGAAAAGACAGGTCATGTTTCAGAAGTTTCATCTTATACGGCAACACGATTCTATGCAATGCGGGGCTGCATGCCTTGCCATGATTTGCTGTTATTATGGAAAAGTGTTGTCGTTGGAAGAAACTGAAGCATTTTGTCCAATAAGCAAACGTGGCGTTTCTTTATTAGGCATTTCCGAGGGAGGGCAAGATTTAGGTTTCCATACCCGTGCGGCACGGTTTACAGTTAACCAGATTTGTGAGATAGGATCTCCTTGTATTTTATATTGGAATCAAAACCATTTCGTTGTTTTATATAAAACGAAACGGAATCGGTTTTATGTCGCAGATCCCGGGAAAGGACTGTTAGTATATAATACTGAAACATTTAAAGAGCACTGGATTTCATCCGTAAAAAATGGCTTTGAACAAGGTATAGCTTTAACATTTCAACCGACTCAAAAATTTGTTAAGACATCCCGAATAAGAAAGGATGAGAACAAAAATCCGTTTAAGGTGATTACAGGATACTTGTCCCGTTACAAAAAGCATTTGGGGTTAATTGTAGCCGGTTTGTTTTTAGGCTGTATATTGCAGCTTCTTATGCCATTCCTTACCCAATGTATTGTTGATGTCGGCATAAAAAACCATAACCTTCATTTTATTTGGCTTGTCTTATTAGGAGAATTAGCTATTGTTATAGGGAAGACGGCAACAGATTTTATACGGCGTTGGTTGTTGACCCACATTTCTATTCGAGTAAATATATCCTTAATCAGCGATTTTTTTATTAAACTATTACGTTTGCCTATGGCCTTTTTTGAGGTGAAGCATATCGGTGACTTAGTACAACGCATGTCTGATAATTCACGCATCCAAACATTTTTAACAGAAAAAGTATTAAGCATTTTATTTACGATTCTCAGTTTCTTGGTATTTGGCTTCGTTCTTTTAGTCTATAATAAATTAATATTCCTCATTTTTATAATCAGTACATCATTTTATGCCGGATGGATTATGCTATTTCTAAAAAGAAGGAAAATGTTAGACATTGCATTATTTGAAAAACAAGTTGAAAAACAGAATAATACGTTTGAATTTCTAAACACTCTACAAGAAACTAAATTACAAGATTGCTGCCAACGCAGATGCTGGCTATGGGAAGATATTCAGACGGAATTATTTGAACTTCAATTAAAATCACTCAAATTACAACAAACGCAAGAAGCAGGAAGTATTTTTCTAAATGAACTGACAAACATTTTTATAACAATTATGTCAGCCAATGCAGTCATAGAAGGGAAGCTATCATTAGGATCGATGTTAGCTATTCAATATATTATCGGTCAGTTAAATTCACCTGTGATTCAATTTATTGGTTTCATCTATTCTTTTCAAGATTTAAAATTATCTTTAGAACGAATAAATGAAATTCAAGAAAAACCTGACGAAGATAATGTTTCTAAAGTAATTTTAGATGGAACCTTTTTCAAACAAGGTATCGTACTTTCTCAATTAAATTTCAAATATGACAAATGTGCCAGCACAAAAACATTAGATAACATAAATGCAATATTTCCAGCTCAAAAGGTTACGGCTATAGTAGGCTTGTCCGGTAGCGGAAAAACGACTTTACTAAAATTAATGTTAGGTTATTATCTGCATTATGAAGGACAAATTTATATAGAAGGAAGCGAGTTAAAAAAAGTGAATTTAAAATACTGGCGCAAACGATGTGGGATTGTAATGCAAGATGGGGTTATATTTTCTGAATCAATAGCTCGCAATATAGCAGTAAACGATGGAGAGATTGATACCCAACAACTGGTGAAGGCTGCCAAAATGGCTTGTATATATGATTTTATTCAATCATTGCCACTAAAATTTGAAACAGTGATAGGACGCAACGGAATTGGTATCAGCCAAGGTCAGAAGCAACGCATATTAATTGCACGTGCCATTTATCGTAATCCTGACTATATTTTTTTAGATGAAGCTACAAATTCTTTGGATACAGTAAATGAACACAAGATAGTAGAGAATCTTAAAACCTTTTTTAAAGACAAGACTGTAGTTATTATAGCCCATCGCTTAAGTACAGTTATGGACGCTGATAACATTCTCGTTATAGGACATGGACGTATTATAGAGTCAGGAACACATGAAAATTTAATAAAAATGCAAGGCCCATATTATTCCTTAGTAAAAAAACAGCTTCAATTAAATGAATAAAATAGAATTAAAAAGCAAGAATACCCGACGGATTATTGGTCCCATTCCCAATAAATTATTTATAAGTGGAGTTATTATTATGCTAATAATTACAATAGCTTTGGCACTTACTTTATTTTATTTGCCAAACCCTTTGAATGAAAATGAGAAAATAATTATGCTTATTATCAAATTTTTGAATTTATGAAAACATTATCAAAGCATTTTATAGCCAATAACAAAAATGGTATTGATGTATATTTATTAGAAGCGCATAACACTTCTTATTCTGGATATGACACATTCCGAAAAGAATTTTTAGACGGAATGAAACAATGGAATTTTCTTAATCTCCATGTTATCGTAGAAGATTCTCCGGAACAACAATTAGTAAAAAAGAAAGAAGAGAATATTACATATATTTATTTTCCTCGAATCAGAGAAAAAAGGTTTTCTATTTTAGAGCATTATATGAAAGAATGTATAAAGCCAACTAACAACATGATATTCATATCCAATTCTTTCCCTGCTATTTTTAACGTAAAAACAATTCGCAAGTTATTCCCCAAAGCTAAAATAATGCACATCGTACATGATTTGCCTTGGCTAACAATCTTCAATGGAAATGAAACTGCTTATATGAATTATATTCAAAGCGATGAAAATGAAATATTATCTCCACAAGAAGACAAATTTGTAAGATATTGTACTTATGATATTATTACTTCTTTCAGAGAAATAGATATGATAATAAGCCTCTGTCAATCAACTTATCAATTAATAACTGACTTTTATGAAATTCCTTCAAAAAAAGTGAGATTAATTGCTAATGGCATGAAAGATTATTCGATGCAATATCAAGAAAAAAAAAGTTATGCTATACGAAAAAAATACGGTTTGCCTAAAACTGAATTGCTCATACTACTTGTAGGTCGCCTAACGTATTCAAAAGGAGCAAATAAAATTGAAAAACTATTAGATCAAATAGCCCCTTCACTCAATTATAAACTAATATATGCTGGTTCGAGCGATATATACCAATGGATTTCTCCAAAGATGACTAAATCTGTTATACCATTAGGGTTTAAAAAACGTTCGGAAATGTTAGAACTTTACTCTATTACTCAATTAGGTTTATTCCCCTCTTATCATGAGCAATGTAGTTACGTTGGCATTGAATTTTTGATGCATGGAATACCTGTTATAGCTACATCTGCTTATGGAGTAAGAGACATGTTCCATCCAGATAACGCCTTTATTGTTTCCAATACTATAAAGCCAATAACTGTAGAAGCTATTAAAAGTAAACGCAATCACGCAAGAAAAACCTATCTAAAGAATTATACAAATATAAATATGTGCAAACAATATGCTTCGCTAATTATAGAATTGACTTCTTTCTCAATGGGTGGAATGTAGTTAAGAAAATTAAAATGTAGAGATATAATCATGAGCCCTTTCTGTAGATATATTTCTGTATCGCTAATGATTTGTCAATAGGGCAGCATAAAAAATGCAATAGTACTCTTACCAAGTAAGTATATATCGCAAACTAATGCAGTATATCTTCGTTTTCTGTGGATATGTATCAAAGATATATATATCGGCTGAATAGTGCATTAATTCGGCATTTACAGTTTTTCCATCAAGAATGCTTAGTTCTTTACTATTTATGCTTAGTTTTTATGCTTATTATTGCTTGTAAGACTTGTATGCAGTTTTTTCAGGTGAGCTTCTAAAAAGCGATATTGATGAATTTCTTTCTTTTTTGACTAATTTTTCTATTTTATTTTTTAAATTAAACTATTATATTTGCACCATTCGATTAAGTAAAAACACTTGATGGGATAAGTATTTATATAATAAATATGTTTAACTTAAATCTGAAAAACAAATGGGAGATTCGTTTATCAACAATCGAAAAGCCTTGTTTGCTTTACTGGTGTGTGCAGGTTTTATTGCTGGTCATCCTTTGACGGCAATGGCTGAACCGGCTGCTGCCGTAAGCCAACAGCAAACGAACGAAGTGAGCGGTATCGTTCGGGACGCAACAGGAGAAGCTGTCATCGGTGCAAGTGTAGTAGAAAAAGGTACAAATAATGGTATCATTACCGATTTGGACGGAAAGTTTACTTTAAAAGTAAAAAGCGGCGCTGTATTGGAAATATCTTTTATAGGATACAAGACACAGACCGTAGAGGCTGTTCCGGGCAAAACACTTCAAATCACGTTGCAGGAAGACTCTGAAACGCTGGAAGAAGTGGTGGTAGTAGGTTACGGTTCGATGCGCAAGAAAGACTTGACCGGTTCGGTGGTGCAAATTAATCCGACCAAGCTTGCCGACCAGAATCCTTCTACCGTGCAGGATGTATTGCGCGGCACGCCGGGTCTGCAAATTGGCTATGATGCTTCTGCCAAGAGCAGCCCAAGTATCCAGTTGCGTGGTCAGAACTCATTGGGAACGAATGCCAGCCCGATGATTGTATTGGACGGCATGCCTTTCTTCGGTGAACTATCGGAAATCAATCCGGATGATATCGGTCAGATTGATGTTCTGAAAGACGCTTCTTCGGCTGCCATCTACGGTGCAAAAGCAGCTGCCGGCGTTATTATCATTACGACTAAAAAAGGTAAAGTAGGCAAGCCGGTTATCAATGTCAGTGCCAATCTTGCCGTAAATAACAAATCGGCTTACCGTGACTATTACGACGCTGCCGGTTACATGAAATACCGTGAGGACTGGTATAAGATGTATTATACCTATGGACAAGGTGAAGACGGACTATACGGTTATTACCAAGCTAAAGACGGAAATGGCAACCTGGCTTATCCGGCAGGATATTTTGATAATCCGATGGGTCTGAGTTCAGCAGACCAAAATGCATGGGCAAGCAATACGGGAACAGCCGGATTCGGATTTTCAGAGGTAGACAATGGTTCTGTTCTGAGCCTGTATGCACGCCGCTTAGGTCTGGATATCGCTCCTTTGGCATATCAGAATTTTTTGGCAGGGAGGGTAACCGACTGGAATGACGCTACGTTCCGCACCGGTTTGAACCAGGATTATAATGCCAGCATTTCGGGGGCTACCGAAAAGGTGAATTATTATATGTCGCTTGGATATATGAAAAATGAAGGTGCCGTACAAGGCAATGACTACAATGCCTACCGTGCCAACATGAAAGTAAACGCCAAGATTACCGATTGGCTGGAAATCGGTGCCAACGTCAATTTCCAAGACCGTTCGGACGGTGATATCCAAGTATCTTTAGGCAGCGATTATTGGGATAGCAACATGCTTCGCAACTCTCCATACGCTTCGATGTATGACGAAGAAGGCGGTTACGAGCAATACCCTATGTCGGGAGTTGCCATGAACGGGGGATACAACTATTACCATTATCGCCAATATTATGATTTGGAAAAAGGCTATACGGTATTGAACACCATCTTCAATGCCAAAGTAACCTTGCCGTTCGGCATTACTTACCAGTTTAATATTTCACCTCGCTACCAATGGTTCTATAACCGTTACTGGATGTCGGCAGACCTGCCCGATGCTTCAGCTTCCAGCCGGGGCGTAGACCGTGAATGGAGTAAAAATTTCGACTGGAACCTGAACAATACCTTGACGTGGGACAAGACGTTCGGTGACCATCATTTCACTTTGACGTTGGTGCAAGAAGCCGAAGATCACAAATATTGGCAAGACCGCATCGAAGCCCGTAACATCACACCGACCGATGCACTTGGTTTCCACTATACTTCAGGTGCCAATAAAGAACAAAGTAATTTTAGTACAAACGACTATCACTACTCGGCAGCTTCCTATTTAGGACGTTTGTTCTATGGATTTAAAGACCGCTATATGATTACCGGATCGTTCCGCCGCGACGGTTTTTCTGGTTTCGGTGAAAATAACAAATGGGGTAATTTCTATTCATTAGGTACCAGCTGGATCTTTACGGAAGAAAAATTCATGGAAGGAACGAAAGAATGGTGGGACATGGGTAAACTCCGTCTTTCTTGGGGTACAAACGGTAACCGTGATTTCAGTGACAATGATCATCCTGAAGGTTGGTATAGGACCTTGGCAAACTTGGCTTTGGCTGGTGGTGAAATGGTGTATTATCAAAATGGTAATTCTGTTATTGTCAATCCGCTTTATATGAGCCGCCTTGCCGCTCCTAATCTGCAATGGGAACAGACTAAAGCATGGAACGTCGGACTTGACCTTTCGTTTTTTGGAGGTCGGCTGACTGCTAACATGGATTACTATTTCAAGAAGACTACAGACATGATTATGAGCCAGCGTCTGCCGAACTTCTCTGGTTTTAGCGACATTATGGCAAACTTGGGTGAAGTGCAGAACCAAGGTTTCGAAATCGCCGTCAATTCGACCAACATCGAGAACGACAAGTTCGTTTGGAACACCTCGGTAGGCTTCTCCATCAACAAGAACAAGATCAACCACATCTATTATACGTATGACGAAAACGGTAACGAACTGGACGATACTTCAAACAAATGGTATATCGGACAACCTGTCGGTACCATCTGGGATTATGAGACTGACGGTGTATGGCAGAATACGCCCGAAGACATTGCCGCAGCTGCTTTGGTTGGTCAGAAGCCTGGTGACCCGAAGGTAATCAACCACTATACGGAAGACGACCAGATAGCGGAAGACGGTACCCGTATCCCGGTGTATAACGATAACGATAAAGTATATCAAGGCACCACCACTCCTCCTATTTACTGGAATTTCCGCAACGACTTTACCTTGTGGAAAGACTTGACTCTCTCTATTTCGTTCTATTCGTACATGGGACACAAGAGTTCGAACGGTTATTGGCTGAATATCGATAACGGTGGTTCGCAAATCATCAATGCATTCAATTTGCCGGAAAAGGAATACTGGACTCCCGAAAATCCGACCAATGACTATTGCCGTTTGGAAGCTACAGGACCTAACACCGGATTGTCTGGAGGAGTAAATAAGGTATATAATCGTAGCTTTGTCCGTTTGGATGACATCACTATCGGTTATACCATTCCGAAGAAATGGACCCGCAAGTTCATGGTAGACCGTATCCGTGTAACGGCAAGCTGTAAGAATGTATGTACAATCAGCGGATGGGAATATGGAGACCCGGAGACGGGTGGGCTGGCTACGCGTACCTTTAACTTTGGTATTAATGTAACACTTTAATCTTTAAATGGAAAACAGTTATGAAAAAAAGAAATTCGATATTTGCAAAGGGATGTATGGTGCTGGCATCTGTCGCCTTGCTGAACACCGGATGCTCTGACGACTTTTTGGCACAAGACCCCTTGTCATTCTACAATCCGGAAAACACCTACACCACCGAAGCCGGCTTGCAAGCCGCTATGGCGATGTGTGACTACAGCTTGAAAGAAATGCTGCTTGACGGCAACGAAAATATGCTCCCTATCGCCTCTACCTATTTTATGAGTGATATCGGCCTGTACGGGAAAACAGACGGAGGAGGCGGTATTATGGATGACGTAGCCAACAAAATCACTCCGACTTCAGGTATGGCAGATGGTGGTGACTCGAATGCCATGCAACGCATTTGGAACCGTACGTGGAACAGTGTGACTTTTGCCAATACCATCATTTCAAATGTAGATAATGTGGAAGGCTTGGATCCGACCCTGCGCGATGAATATTTAGGGCGTGCTTATTTCCATCGTGCGTATGCTTACTATCACGGTGTATTGTTGTTTGGTGACATACCTTTGATTACAAAAGTGATTGAAGTGCCTAAACAAAACTACAAATCGACCAGTAAGGAAGCCATTTTCCAAATGTTGGTACACGACCTGGAGTTTGCCGTAGAGCATGTGCCGCCACAAAGCGAAATCGGCTATGTAGGTACCGTCAATCAGGAAGCCTGCATGCAACTGCTTATCAAGTGTTATCTGGTAGTAGGCGAATACCAAAAAGCAGAACAGATGGCAACCGATTTGATTAGCAACCATGGTTTGCGACTGATGACTCAACCGTTCGGAACCTTTGTTCAATCAGGAAATTCAGATACATGGACAGTAGAACGGAATGTGATTTGGGACTTGCATCGTGGAGAAAATATGCCTATAGCAGAAAATACGGAGACTATTATGCCGATTCTGAATTATAATTCGCAAGGCTTCATTTTGTATGACGTGATGCGTACGACGTGTGTACATTGGAGCAACAGTGCGATTATGGACCCGCATGGTCTGACAGCACCCACCTTCAACTATGCACGTACAGCGGCTGAATATGACAGTAATTTGGATTGGGTACGTGCCATTGGGCGTGGTATTGGTTGTTTCCGTACTTCTTACCATTATAACCAGACCATCTGGAATTATGATGGTGAAACCGACTGGCAAGACTTGCGCCACAACCGCACGACAGGAAACTGGTTAGAAATGACCGACTTGAAATACAATAATCCGAATTCAGCCTATTATGGGAAAAACATGATGTTGTATGCACCGGAAGATTACCGTGACCCTGAAACTAACGAGTTGCTCATCACAAAAGGTCAATTGTTGTGCTTGGACACCATCCGCAGCTGGTATCCGATACCTTTATATAAAGTATATATCCTTGACCAGGCTGCTGAAGAAAGCATGAGTTCGAATGACTTTAGAGGTGCCCGTTTGGGGGGAACTTGTTCGAATGGCAATATGTACCTGTTCCGCTTGGCGGAAACCTACCTGCTTCGTGCCGAAGCCAAGTTCTATCAGGGACGTGCTGCTGAAGCTGCCGAAGACGTTAACGTCATCCGCCGCCGTGCCAACGCACAGAAGATGTTCACTACCGTTACCATTGGTGACATTGCCGATGAACGTGCCCGTGAACTTTATCTGGAAGAATGGCGTCAGCCAGAGCTGACCCGTATCTCGTGGTGCCTTGCCCGCAGCGGACAACCGGATGAATGGGGCGAGACTTACGACCTCAACACTTGGGACAAACAGAGCGGAACTGACCTGAACGGTGGAAGTTATTGGTTTAAACGTTGTACACGCTACAGTTTATTTAATCATGGCCCGATCTTTTCAAGCGTAACGTTGAATTATCAGGTAGATAAGCACAACCTGTTCTGGCCTGTCCCGAACTCGGCTATTACTGCTAATATTTACGCTCCGTTGCGTCAGAATTACGGTTATGATGGTTATGACGATTCGGTTCCGATGTTTACCAACTGGGAAGAGGCGGTTGCCGATGAAGAAACGACAAATTAAACAGTTTCTCAAAATATCAATATCACAACGAGTTTTCAGTAGGTAAAATGTGGGGCAATCACTGGTCTTTTTCAATCGGTTGGTTGTCCCGCATCTTTGTGATAATCATGCGATTCAGGTGTGCTTTTTTATGGATACTCCGCAAACTTGGATAATACGCATTTTGTACAGAAATCGGTTTATTATGATAAGACGTATCGTTGCACTTATATTACTGTCTGGGCTAATAGGTTCGTTGTCAGTTTCGGCTCAGCGTGAATTTACATTCAAACGCTTGAATGCTGCCAATGGCATATCGAGCAATTATGTGGTCGATCTGGCGCAAGACAAAGCAGGTAATATCTGGATTGCTTCCGAATCGGGACTAAGCCGGTTCGATGGAAGCCAGTTTACACAATATAATACTTCCAATTCGGATATTACCAGTAATGAGCTGAATGCCATTTACTACAATGCATACGATAATACGCTTTGGGTAGGGACCCAACGCGACGGATTGTGTGTATTTGACTGCCTGCAGCAACGGTTTACGCATTTCTATGATGCCAATAACATGATAACCAATGATGTGACCAATATCGTTCCTGCTACCGATGGAGGATTATGGATTGTACACTATCATTTGGGAGTAGATTATTATGATAATCGGAAACAGTCTTTTACATCTTTTCGCACCAAAGATGTAAAGGGATTGGAAGGCAATTTCTGGTGCGCAGCCGATAATGGGAAAGGTCAGTTGCTGGTAGGACAACATGCAGATGGGTTGAGTGTGATTGACCTGAAAACACGTACTTGTAAAAACTACCGTCACAATCCGGATGACCCGAACAGCCTGCCGGGCAATACGGTGAAATGTATCTATATTGATAAAGGAAAAAATATTTGGGTAGGCACCACGCAGGGGCTTGCCTTGTTTAACATAGAACAGGAACGTTTCATATCGTTCCGTCACAATGAGAATGACCCGCATTCGCTTATATCCAACCAAATCAATAGCATAGGGGAAGACTTGGACGGGAATATCTGGATTTGTACTCATATGGGGGGTGTCAGCATGCTGAATATGCATGCCAACACCTTTACTTCGCCCGAGAATATGACATTTTGCAACATTGGTGTGACCGGTGACTTGCATGGACTTTCTTCACCCAATGCCAGTTGTTTCCTGCAAGACTGCTTCGGGAATATCTGGATTGGAAATTATCGGGGAGGGCTGGATTTCCTGAGTTATAAGCGTCCCGATTTCCAGATGCTGGCGTTTGATACTTCCCGCGACGGAAAGGCGGTTGGCAAACAGGTCTGGGGAATTGCCTTTGATAATCGTGGCAGGCTTTGGGCAGGAGGCGAAAATGAAGTGGCTATATTTCAGAATCGCAGCCTTTGGAAAGTAATCCCGCTGGAAAAAGGAATCATGCCTTATACGCATGTATCTGTTATTTATAAAGACAGGAGCGGAATGTTGTGGTTCGGCATGTACCGTGACGGAGTGTTGAGGTGTGACCCGAATACAGGTACGGTTACGCGTATACCGATAAATGAGCCTTATGCCGAGATATGTACTTTTTACGAAGATGCTGACAAGCTTTGGATAGGCACTCAAAACGGATTGTTCTCGTGCCAGAATGATAAAATCCGGCGGGAGGACCGTATCAACGGGCAGCTTGTTGACCCTATGGTGCATGGCATTTTAAGAGACCGGCAAGGAAAACTTTGGGTAGGTACTTTCGGAAAGGGCTTTTTCATATTTAATGCTGAAAATAAACTGGTAAAGCGGATAGATACCTCCGGCGGACTGACTTCTAATGCCATAAATTATCTTTATCAGGCTTCTGAGGGGGATATATGGGCTGCTACGCGTGGCGGATTGGTACATATTACCGATACAAAGACTTACAGCTTTCAAGTATTCGGTACCTCCCAGGGATTGCCGGACAACAATGTAAGAAGCATCATAGAAGATGATGCAGGACAAATCTGGTTAAGTACGAATAAGGGAATCTCGGTGTGGAAAAACGACAGGGGGCAATTCTGTAACTATACTTACACGCAAGGGGTGCCCCAGGGTGATTTTATGGATGGTGCTGTGGGCAAAGATAAGGATGGAAATCTTTATTTTGGTTCACAGAACGGCATTTGCTATTTCCATCCGTCCTTGATTGAAGACAATGAACAAATCGCTTCTATCAAGATAACGGGCGTACGAAGCTATGGCGACAATGCCCAAAACGAACAAAACGCTACTTTTGAACCCATTGAAGACAATGAAGTGAGAATTCCTTATAACAGCAATACCCTCACTCTGTCGTTTAATGTGATGGACTTTACCCAAAGCCAGCAGGTGGAATATGCTTACCTGATGGAAGGGCTTAACAAAACATGGTTTGAGACACATAGCCAGAACAGCATTACATTCCATAGCCTCTTGCCTGGTGAATATGTGTTTAAAGTTAAGGCGCGTCTTCCCAATCAACCTTTTGGAGATGATTTTGCTGCGGTGAAGATTGTGGTAACTCCTCCGTTCTGGCTGACCTGGTATGCCAAGTTATTATATGTTGTTCTTGTGGGGTGTTTCTGTTATTGGCTGATGCGTTCATACAAGCGGAAACTTACTCTTGAGAGCAAGCTCAGCCTGGAGCATCATCAGCATGAAAATGACAAGAAGCTGAATAACGAACGATTGCGGTTTTATACCAACATAACCCATGAGCTGCGTACACCACTTACACTGATTCTCGGGCCGCTGGAAGACTTGCTTGCCGACAAGACGCTTCCGGCTGGAGTTGTCAATAAAATCAGTATTATTCACGATAATGCCAACCGTCTTTTGAATCTTATCAATCAGATTCTGGAATTCCGGAAAACGGAAACAGAGAACCGGAAGTTGAAAGTGGCACAGGATGATTTGGGCAAACTGGTCCAGGAAATAGGCATCAAGTATAAAGAATTGAATCGTAATCCGAATGTCGGCATCAATATCCGGATTACGGCTGACAATACAGTGATTTATTATGATAGTGAAATTATCACAATTATTATAGATAACTTGATGTCGAACGCTTTGAAATATACTCCTAAAGGAGAAATTACTTTGTCACTCGATGCAAGCGAGGAAAACGGTGTGCGCTATACGGAGATTACGGTGGCTGATACCGGGCATGGCATTTCGAAGGAATCACTGAATCATATATTCGAACGTTATTACCAGGGAGAGGGAAAATACCAGGCTTCCGGCTCGGGTATTGGGCTTTCGCTCGTCAAGTCGCTTGCTGATTTACATCAGGCAACTGTCGATGTACAAAGTGAAGTGGATAAAGGAAGCCGGTTTACCCTCAGGCTGTTGACCGAAAACACGTATCCTAATACCAGTCATCGGAGTATCGTGACCCGAAACAGAAACGAACAGACAGAGTTGGCGGATGCACGGAGTGAGACAAAACCCATTATTCTGCTGGTAGAAGACAACCGGGATATCTGTGAATACATCCGCAGTTCGTTTGGTGAGAAATATGAGGTGTTGGTTGCTAACGATGGAAAAGAGGGATGGGATATTGCTTCGAACCGGATACCCAATATCATTGTGTCTGACATTATGATGCCGGTGATGGATGGCATCGAGCTTTGTAAGGCAGTGAAAGAAGATATGCGTACCAGCCATATACCGGTTATTTTGCTGACGGCAAAAGATACGATTCAGGATAAAGAGGAAGGATATGCAGCCGGTGCCGATTCATTTATCACCAAACCGTTTAGCGCCCGTTTGCTCAACAGCCGTATAGACAATATCCTGGATAACCGTAAGAAACTGGCAAAGGTTATCATTGCTGGATTGAAAACAGAAGATGAACCGGAAAATGCTGGAGAACCGGAACAAAAGCTGAGTAATCTGGATAAAGAGTTTCTGCAAAAAGTTACGGCTATCGTGGAAGAACACTTGAATATGGAAAAAATGGATTTGGCTTTCATTGCGGATAAGATGTGTATGAGCCATTCTACTCTTTATCGGAAAATCAAAGGTCTGACCGAAATGTCTGCCAATGAATTTGTCCGCAAAATCAAGATACGGAAAAGCCTGGAACTTATCAGTGATGGAGGATATTCCATCGCTGAAATAGCAGATTTGACCGGATTTAGTAGTGTGGCTTATTTCCGTCAATGCTTCAAGGACGAATATGGAGTGACTCCTACCGAATACTTAAAGCAGGACAAGAGATAAAACCGTTTCAGAAAGCCGGCATTTAGCCATCAATGAGTTAAAAGGGAGTTAGAAATATTGGCTCTAACTCCCTATAACTCCTGATTCACATGATTCAGGTTTTGCAGGTTAATGGCGGTTGAGCAATTATAAATAATCGGGAATCTGGCTCAATTTCATACTGTTGGAACCTTTTATTAAAATGGTGTATCCTTCGGGCTTTTCCTGCTTCAAGGTTTCGATAAGTTGGTATACATCTTGATAATGTTCGTATCCGGAAGGTATAGCCGCAAATTCAGGACCCACCAGTACGATTCGCTCGAAAGGGCATGTCTTTAAATAGGTTATTACTTTTTGATGTTCCTCAATACTGGATTTGCCCAACTCTTTCATATCGCCCAAAATAACCATCCTGTGGGGAACTTGCATCTGCCGGAAATTTTCCAGTGCAGCGTGCATGCTGGTAGGGTTGGCATTATAGGCATCAATGATGAGGCGGTTTGAAGCGGTTTCTTTCAGTTCTGAACGGTTGTTTTGGGGAAGATAAGAGGCGATAGCCTTGCAAATATCTGTATCGGGAACTCCGAAATAACGTCCTATTGCTACTGCTGCCAATGCATTGTCCAGGTTATAGCTACCTATTAAATGGGTTTGTACTTCGTGTGAAATACCTTCCGATGTCCAGCAGAAAGAAAGATACGGAGAACACCCTGTTGTCTTTCCGCTTACAAACAGACCTGGGGTCTGTCCGTAACGTATGCAATGCAGTTGGCTGGCAATGTTGTTCAGATAAGGGTTCTCGTTTTGGATGAAGATGGTCGACCCGCTTTTCCCGCGTAAATAATCGTATAATTCTCCTTTTGTACGGATAACCCCTTCGAATGAGCCAAACCCCAATAAATGTGCCTTGCCTACATTGGTAATCAGTCCGTAGTCGGGTTCGGCTATATGTACCAAGGTCTTGATTTCTCCCGGATGATTGGCTCCCATCTCTACTACTGCCATTTCATGTTGGGGAGTAAGGCGCAATAAAGTCAGCGGAACTCCGATATGATTGTTCAGGTTTCCTTGAGTGAACAGGGTGTTGTATTTGCAACTCAGTACAGCAGATACCAATTCCTTGGTTGTGGTCTTTCCGTTTGTTCCGGTGATACCGAGTATCGGCGTTTTGAGTTGACGGCGGTGGTAGGTAGCCAAGCGTTGCAAGGTTGTCAGGCAATTGTCTACCAGGATACAATGTTCGCCTGCATATTCCGGTTCGTCTACTACGGCATAGCGGCACCCTTGTGCCAATGCCTGCGCTGCAAAGGCATTGCCGTTGAATGTTTCTCCTTTCAGGGCTACGAACATACTTCCTTGTGGGCAATGACGGCTGTCTGTCGTAATTCCTTTGCATGTCAGAAAAAGGCTATACAATTCTTCCAGTTCCATTTTTCTTTGTAATTAGATAATTTGATATCCGCATTTAGTCCAATTTGCTGTAGGAGCGTATTGCGGATATTCATTTAGATAATGTGGGCACAAATATATACATAATGAATGGGAAATAGGCAAGAACATTAAGAAACTGTTTCGGATTTCCATAAAAAATGTTCTTGGCGTGGTGTCTGATGGAACGCAGCTTCTAACTCTTGAATCGAATAAAAATAAATGAAGATTCATAAACAGCCAATGTAGGGGCGTATCGCATACGCCCGAATGCACCAACTTATCCATGTAGAGCTTTTTCAGAGCGTATGCGATATGCCCCCTGCAATCAATTTGAAAATATTCCTTTTACTCTTGTTTGTATCAATTCATTTATATATATTTGTGATATTAAAATAATATCAACTTTAATGTCATGTTTATGGAAACAAAAGAAATGATTTTCAAAGGATTCAGGCTGAATGGATTTGCAATGTTATTCGTGCATCTGATTATCGTAAGTGCTGCTATTGTAGGCTGTTTTGTACAGGTATCCGAAGCGGGATATGCTATCGGTGTATTGCTTTTCCTTGTATGGTGTGTACTGTTTGCCGGTTATATGCAATTGGAGCCTAATGAAGCACGTGCTATGGTGTTTTTCGGTAAATATAAAGGTACGTTTAAAGAAACCGGATTTTTCTGGGTCAATCCGTTTCTTGCCAAGAAAAAACTCTCGCTCCGTGCACGTAATCTCGATGTGGAACCCATTAAGGTCAATGATAAGATAGGGAATCCCATTCTTATCGGACTGGTGCTGGTATGGAAGCTGAAGGATACGTACAAGGCTATGTTTGAAATTGATTCGCAAACGATGGCGGCAAGTGGAAAAGAAGCTGCAGCCAATGCCGGCAATGCCATAGCCGGACGGATGAATGCTTTTGAGAATTTTGTGAAAATACAGAGTGATGCTGCATTGCGTCAGGTGGCGGGACAATATGCTTATGATGACAATGAAGGCGAGACAGGTGAACTGACTCTTCGTTCGGGAGGAGATGAAATCAACGAACAATTGGAACAGAAACTGAACGAACGGCTTGCAATGGCGGGTATGGAGGTTGTGGAAGCACGTATCAATTACCTTGCATATGCACCCGAAATTGCTGCCGTAATGCTTCGTCGCCAACAGGCTTCGGCAATTATCAGCGCACGCGAGAAGATAGTAGAAGGTGCTGTATCAATGGTTCATATGGCACTCGACAAGTTGGAAAAAGACCAGATAGTAGAACTGGACGATGACAAGAAGGCCGCTATGGTGAGTAATTTGCTGGTAGTGCTTTGTGCCGATGAGTCTGCCCAACCTGTTCTGAATACGGGTACGTTGAATCATTAATCCTATGGCAAAGAAAGAGAGTGCAACCAAAAGTTTCGTCTTGAGATTGGATGCGGATACAATGGAGGCTGTTGAGAAATGGGCAGCCGATGAGTTTCGTAGTACCAACGGGCAACTTCAGTGGATTATTACCGAAGCGTTGCGGAAAAGCGGCAGGTTGAAAAAAAGAAAACGTAGTGTGCAGCAGGAAGAAAATACAGCATCCGGAACCGCTGAGATATAGAAACTGTTTCAGTCTTCCTAAACATTAGAGATGATGTGCAATCGTCTCTACTATGATAAAGGGGACATGCCATGTCCGTAGGCATGCCCCTTTCAGACTTGTGCATATAGTTGCCTTCGCCGTTCATTCTAAGTGCAAATAAACCTTCAGTGTATTGACGTACTCCTCAAACGCAGCCCTTCCTTCGGGGGTGATGCGGCATGTGGTGCGTGGGCGTTTCCCTTCAAAGCCTTTTTCGATGGTGATATAGCCTGCTCCCGCCAGCTTGTCGAGCTGTACGCTCAAATTGCCGGCGGTGGATTCGGTCTTCTCTTTCAGGTATACAAAGTCTGCCTCCTCTTTTACCATCAGGATAGACATCACGCCAAGTCTTAGCTGGGAATGCAGCAACGGATTCAGTTCTTTCGGCATAGCTTCTTGGCTTTACGGTTAATGATATGTCCGGGGATAATCATCATCAAGATAAAACAAAGGATGTACAAAGGTATCGCCCAAGTGATATAAATCGGTATGTCGCAGATGGCGCAGCTTGCCACGACTCCTCCCGCGGCTATACTGAACAACCCTCCGAATGTCAGACTTTGTTCACGGATGATAATCCCTTGCGCTATGCTTCCGAATCCGATAATGATGAAAGCGTATGCAAACATCAGTACCCAGCAGTTGTATCCGCAAAACATAAAAGCCATGCAAATAGCTGCAAACAAGCAGGCAATAATGCCTACGCTCTTCCAGATTCCGGCGGAAACCTTATCAACGTAGCTGGACGAATGTGGCTTTACGTTGGCTTCTTTCCTTTTTTGTTTTTGCGTAACCCCATACCCGATGAGGGGAATCAGGAACCAAAGCCAGTTGACTTGTGGGGTTTGAACCCATAAAAGCAGGGCATAGACAAGGATAGCCGTGCATACCGACACATATCCCCATAGTAACAACATATTCCCGTCGCCTACTTCCAATTTGTTTTTCGTCTCCTGAATCATGCGTGTGATGATTTCCAGGCTTTCTTTTTCGTTTAATGTCTTTTCTTCCATAGTCTTAATAAAATGGTTTATGTTATAAACTTTATGCGGAAAAATAAAAGCAAGAAAACGAGGACTTGCTTTTGCTTGCAAATATAAAACGGTTTCATCAATCTGCCAAACGGTTCCGCTGGGAAAATTTGCCTTTTTCCACTTCCGTCTTTTTCGCTTGTTTCCCTTTTCCGAAGTTCCATGCGATTCCTATTTTCCATGTCCTCCCTTGCGAAGCTGTGTGGATATGTATGTCTCTCTCGTAGTCTTCCGTATGGCATGCATAGCCGGAAGAACGGTCGAACAGATTGTCTATGCCCAGCGTGAGTATCCATTTCCCTTGATTGAATTTTTTCTGCAAGCGGATGTCTGCCGTGTGATAGGGATTGATTTCGCTATTCCCCGAATGTAAGCGTGAAGTTCCGCTGTATTTCATTTCAAGTGAAAGATCCCAAGGCAGGAAGCATTCGGCTTGGGCGCGGATGAAATAAAGCCAATGGCTTTGCCGTTCCTCTTCGGGATTCATATAGATGTCTTGCCTGGATCCGATAAAGTTGGCGGTAAGGTTTAGCCAGCCTGTGGGTTGCCAAGGAGCGGAAATTGCAACGAACCAATGATTTTCCCGATGGTGGTTTTCGTAAGTGACGTATGCGATGTCCGGATTTGCTTCGTCTTGCTTGGTAAACTCGCGAATCAGGTTTTTATGCAGATTGCCTCCTATGGTTAAGGTGTAGCGGTATTTGTAGATTAGCGTCAGGCTGAAGCGGTTGATGTAAGTAGGCTTCAGCCAAGGGTTTCCTATCTGGTAGCTATAGTCGGAGGTTTGTGTCCGGTTCGGGTTTAGTGCCGCGAATGCCGGGCGTTCGATGTACTTGCCATATTGTCCTGCCAGCATCCAGTGTTGGAGAGGGTCGAACGCATAGCTGACATCCATGTGCGGAAACCAGTCGAAATACCGTTGGTTTACGTTGTTTTCCCGGTTAGAGGTATGGGTATATTCCAACCGGAGTCCGGCTTTTACCGTCCATTTCCTTCGGGTAAATGTGTATTGTGCATACCAGGCGGCTATCTGTTCCCGGTAATCCCGTGTATAACCGAAATCGGGCAGGGGCGTCCACGTGGTTCCGCTACGGAATCCTTCGTATGCCGAAGTGTTATCGGTATAGGTTTGTGTGTATTTGGCACCTGTTTGGAAAGATTTGCTATTCCATGACACATCTGCGTTGATAATCCGGTAATCGGCTTTTGTTTGCGACCGGTATAAAGTATCCTTTTTGTAATCCCCGGCTTGGCGCAGGATGTTGTAGCGGTTTTTTCCTTTTGCATGTTTGCCGGTATAGTCTGCCAATATTTTTAATGTCGAACAGGAATGTGACAGGCGGTGCTGGTAGCTGAAATTAACGGATGTCATGTCGTAATCAGATTTTTGGTGATAATTCCCATGGCTATAGACCGTTTCATGTCTGTTGCTTATTGCGTCACGGCTATGCGACGGGTTATCGGATGAATGGCGGAAGTATTCCACTTCCAGTCCGAACGTATTCAGCGTGTCGGGCGAGAAGATGATGCCCGAGCGGAACGTCTCATAATCTGATGTTTGCTTTCGTGCTCCTGTGCTTTGAAACTGTTTTCCTGTTTGGCGATAGATGCGGTCTTCGTTCCAATCGCTTGCATCTTCCGGTTTCCAGGTTATGGAAGCGGAAGCGTACCAGTCCCATTTGTCCCAATGTGCATGCCAACTTCCGTTAGGCTGATATTGCTGGGCGGAATGTCCTGTTGTGGACATCAGCGAGAAATGCCCTTGCCAACCTTTCTGCTTGGGTTTTCTTAACAGGATATAGACAGCACCGCCTTGAGCGTTTGCATCTTTTTCAGCTCCGGAGAAGGGAAGTATCTCGATGCGCTGGATGTCTGCTGATTGCAAGGACTGCAGGCGGAAGTGCAGAAGTTCTCCTTCCAGCCTCACTTCCTGTCCGTTGATATAGACTTTGGCTCCAGACGCTCCGTTGATGGAAATCCCTTTGTCGGAAAGCCATACACCGGGCGCTTCTTTCAACAATTCAATTCCGTTTTTTCCCGAGGATGGTGTCACTTGCATGATAAACCGGTCGGCATTCCGCTTGATTTTACTGCTTCTCACCGTTATCTCTGGCAGGTCGTAGGTTTTCAATGTAGCATGGATGCTGTCCGTCAATGCCTGTGGGGCGATAGGCATCGCATGTAGAAGTGCAATGCCTCCTGTATATAATAGGTAGAGAAAGACCAGGCGTTTCATCGTTCTAAAGGATTATCGAAATAAAACAATTTCAACTTACATGCATCTTCTTTTTTCTTCGGATGATGCTTTTCCCGTGCAAAACCTTCTACAGGTTTTCCCTGTTCGTCTGTATCTATTTGCCAATTTTCGTTTTCATCGTGAAAGACAGAAATGGTAAAGTGGTCCCAAGTCACTTCTTCTATTGTGATGGTCACCTCTCCCTTTTGTGCTTTTGCCATTCCGTAAACAGGTTTGTTTTGTCCGTCCGCTTGAAGCATGACCAAGATATTCCCGTTATCATTGCGGATATTGTCGATGGAGATAGAAAATCCTTTGGCTGAAGCAGATACAGACAAGCTTAACAGCGCGATTATAAAGCAGATTGTTTTCATAATCATTTATTGTTTTAAGTTGATAAATAAGTTTATAGCATAAACCAAATACGTTAAATAAAAGCAAGAGTGCGCGCTTTCCCTTGCTTTTGTTTTGCAAATATAGAATAGTTTATTTTATAAACCAATAAAAGGAAATAATTTAACTTCTTTTTTTATTAGAGTCTTGCTTACATTATTTTATATGAACATCGGTATTTAGAAGAAACTGTTTTGAATTTCTACAAATAGTTTTTTGGGTTTGATGTGTTCGTTTCATGTGTTCACATGATTGCCTTGTTTGTAAGATTATTAATCTTCATGCCGAAAGATTATTAATCTTCACGCTGTAAGATTATTAATCTTACAAACGGTGCAGCTATATTACGGCTTGGGTCAAGTCAACTTTTTCTTTTCCGGTTGTTATCCACGAAATGTTTTGGCTGCATAAGGTGTCAAGATAGGTTTGCGCCACTTGTTCACTTGCGATGACGAGCATTGGTTTTCCGTCAATATTGTTGCCAGGCCATTTCAGCTTGCCTTTCGAGTCGAGTACGATGGAATATCCTTTTGCTTCCGTTGCCTTGTAAAACGAAGATTGGTTTGCCGGTTTCGGATTGTCGGTGTGAAAAGGTTCGGGTAAGGCAATGTGCATGGCCGCCGTTATACGTCCTGATAAATCGGAGTCGCAAGCCAGTTGCTCCAGTGCTTCGTAATATTCGTTTCCGCCAATGCGTTCCGTCATATCGCAGTCAATGCGTCCGTCTATGGATGCCATCATGTGGCAAATGATGTAAGGTTTCATGATGTTAATTCATTTTTTATGATTACAAAGACAAAGATAGGGCAGAACTTATTTAGTCTGATTGCTGAAAGGCTCAATTTATATTGTTGAAAAGTTCAAAATGAAAGATATGCTTTTTATAATATGATTGTCCGCATTTCACTAATAAGAAGTTATTTCAGGGAGTTAAAGGGAGTTAGAAGCCAATGCATTTACTAATGGAAATCCTAACAGAACTGTAGTCCTTTAACTCCTGTGGGCGAAGCGAGCATAACTTCTTCTAACTCCTTTCATACCATTGACATTTTGCGGACATTCATTTTTTTATAGTGTGGCAATGTTGCACAGATTGTGGATTTTTTCTACAATAATATCTGCCGGTTTGATTTCCTTCTTTATTTTTTGCAATGGTAAAATGTTGTTGTTTAATGTGTTTTGATGAATCGGACGTGAAAAGGCGGTGTTTGGTATTTGTTTTGCAAGGGAAGTAGTGTATAGGCAAAAATTTATAACTTATGTCAAGAGAGAAAGTATTGTTTATTTTCATTGCCTTGTTTTTAGTGGGGCAGACGGTTGTCGCTCAAAACCGTACATTGCAAGGCATTATCACTTCGGCTGAAGACGGCGAACCCTTGATTGGGGCTGTCATCGCCATTAAAGGAAACGAAGCTCAAGGTACGATTACTGATATCAACGGGCATTATACGCTTGATGTGCCTTCTGAGACTCAGGCTTTGATTGTTTCGTATGTAGGTATGAAAACTCAGGAAGTCCGTATCCCTCATGGGCGTGACAAGTTGAATATCATTTTGCAGCCTGATAATCAGATGTTGCAGGAAGTCGTAGTGACGGGATATGGTAATTTTACCAAGTCGTCATTTACCGGTTCTGCCAATACCTTGCGGGCGGATATGATGAAAGACATTCCTGTTATGAATGTGGAGCAGAAACTGGAAGGGATGACTACCGGTGTGAACATTACCGGAAGTTCGGGGCAACCGGGTGCCAATCAAAGCATCCGTATCCGTGGTATGGGATCGTTTAACGCGTCGCAAGAACCCTTGTTCGTAATTGACGGCGTGCCGGTTACTTCCGGAAATTTAAGTACAGGAGGCTTTGACGCATCGTATATGAATAATTCGAAAACAAATATCATGAGCACGCTGAACCCTTCTGATATTGAAAACATAACGGTGATTAAAGATGCGGCTGCAGCTTCGCTTTACGGTTCGCGCGCGGCTAACGGCGTTATCTTGATTACCACCAAACGGGGGAAATTAGGCAGGACGCAAGTCACGCTGAATGTGTCGGGAGGATTCTCAAACTCAGCTGTCGATTTCCGGCCGACACTGAACGGTGACCAACGGCGTGAATTATTGTATGAGGGCTTGGTGAATTATGCCACAGATCAGGGGATGGAATCGCCCACGGAATATGCCGACGGGCTGATAGACAATTATGCTTCCATTCCTTCGATGGGATATACGGACTGGCGTAAGGAATTGCTTCGTACGGCTTCCCAGCAGCGCTATGAGGCATCGGTTTCGGGAGGAAGCGAACGCACGACATATTATGCTTCGTTGGGGTATGACAAGCAGGAAGGGCTTGCCAAGAACTCAAGCCTGGAACGTTATTCTGCCCGTCTGAACCTGACTCAAAAGGTTGGCAGGTATGGTGAAGTGGGAGCTAACATGATGTTCTCGCAAATGAACCAGGAATTGAACGAGGAACGTACTTCTGCCATAAATCCTTTCTTTGATGTGGCTGTGACGATGAATCCCTCAATGACTGTACGCGATGAGGAAGGCAATTATACGGGAGCTTATCCGGGGTCTTCATTGAATCCGTTGCGGGATATCTTGACCGACTACAACCGTACCCGCATGACTCGTATGTTCAGTACGGGATATGCCCAGATAGAACCCCTAAAGGGACTGAAGCTGAAGGAAACGTTGAGTTACGATTACAATATCCAGAAGGATGCCCGTTATTACAATCCGCTCAGTTCGGCGGGACCCAAAAGCGGGAGCGATGCCCGTACGGCGAAAGGGTTTATCGAATATGGACGGCTGAACTCGTCTACCTCTATCAATTATGTGCATACATTTGCAGACAAGCATAATCTGGATGTTCTGGCAGCTTATGAAGTAGAAAGTTATGAGACCGACCATGCCGTAGGCGAGGCGTTCGGTTTGCCTTCCGGAATATTGACAGAACCGGACAATGCCGCCTCATTGAGCGACTTTATGTCATCGACGCAAGCTTATCGGATGATTTCGTATTTGTCGCGCCTGAATTATAATTATGATGACCGCTACTATGTGGCAGGAAGTTTCCGCCGGGACGGAAGCTCGCGCCTTTCGCCGGATAACCGTTGGGGGAATTTCTGGTCTGTGTCGGGCATGTGGAACATCGGCAACGAATCGTTCATGCAGCCTGTGCGCCATATTTTGAGTGACTTGAAAATACGTGCATCCTATGGTGTGAACGGAAACCAGCCGAATTCGTTATACGGATATATGGGTTTGTATTCGTATGGGCAGAACTATATCGGCAATGCGGGCTCGTATGAATCGTCCCAGCCGAATTCGAACTTGAAGTGGGAAAAGAACTATAACTTGAATATCGGATTGGATTTGTCTTTCATTAACCGTATCTTTATCAGTCTGGAATATTATAACCGCGACACGAAAGACTTGCTGTATAATTTGCCAATCAGTTCTACAACCGGTTTTACCAGTTACCTTGCCAATGTGGGGCAATTGAACAATAAAGGGGTGGAATTGGAATTGCGTACCTTGAACTTTTCTTCAAACGGTTTTAACTGGACTACGATTTTCAACTTGAGCCATAACCGGAATAAGATTGTATCGCTGAACGGCGAGCTGGAGCAGTCTATCGAAGGCACGTGGTTCATTCATAAGGTAGGGTTGCCGTATCATACGTTTTATGTAAAGGAGTACGCCGGTGTGGATCCGCAGACCGGACAGGCGCAATATTACTTGAATACCACCAATGAAGACGGAAGCCTGAACCGTTCGCTTACGACGGATGCAAATGCAGCTCAAGCCATCGCTTATAAGGGAGCGGAGCCGAAGGTGTCGGGCGGTTTGACCAACCAATTCCGTTATCGGGACTTTGATTTGAGCTTTACCTTGACTTATTCGTTGGGAGGATATTCTTTCGATAAAGCCGGAACTTATATTGAAAACGGGACAACTGGAATTTATGGGAACGAAACCGGAAGTACGGGTTATAATTTGTCCGTTTATACGCTCAACCGTTGGACGAAGCCCGGTGATGTGACCGATGTGCCGCGTTTTGTCTATGGAGAAGCGGCTGGACCGCAAAACTCTTCACGTTATATTCACAGTACCGACCATTTGCGGTTGAAGAGCTTGACTTTCGGTTATACTTTGCCCGAACGTTGGACACAAAAGGTATTGCTGCAGAATGCCCGTGTTTATTTTTCCGGAAGCAATTTGCTGACATGGGCGAAATGGAAATATTACGATCCGGAAACTCCGGTGAATGGCGAAGTGTTCTGTGAAGCTCCGACTATGCGCACATTCAGTTTTGGTGTACAATTAACTTTCTAATTCAATGGATAGAAACAACAGTATGAAACGAGTTACTTTATATATAGGAATGATGGCGGCTTCGTTGGCGGCAACTTCTTGTTCAGATAGTTGGCTTGATTTGAATCCGTCTACTTCGGTCACGACAGACCAGGCTTTGTCTACACTGACTGATATTGAAACTGCTTTGAACGGAGTCTATCGTGAGACTTCCTTGCATAGCTATTATGGCGACAATTACTGGTATTACGGAGATTGCCGTGCCATGGATGTACAGGCGCGGGTTACCAAAGGAGACGGACGGCGTGTGTCTCCTTATTACGAGTACAATGTCCAGGCTACCGATAACCTGAACATTACTCTGCCTTGGCAACAGCCTTATATTGTCATCCGTCAGGCGAACAATATTCTTCAGCGTATTGAGGAAGGAGGCATTGAAGGAGCTGCCGATGAAGATTTGGCAAGCATCAAGGCTGAAGCACTGGTTTTGCGCGGGTTGGCATTGTTCAATTTGACACGTTTCTTTGGCATGCCTTATATGTATGATAACGGTGCGTCTCTGGGCGTACCTATTGTTACGTCTCCTACTGATCCGACTTCGGCTCCTGCCCGTAATACGGTTGCTGAATGTTACGGACAGGTTGTAGCGGATTTTACGGAGGCTTTGCCTGACCTGACGCGTGAGAAAGCGGACGGATATGTCAATTATTGGGCGGCACAGGCTTTGCTTTCACGTGTTTATCTGGATATGGGAGAGTATCAGGCGGCATGGGATGCTGCGACGGATGTCATCGAGAATAATGGAGGGCTTTATCAGCTTTATACGCAGAGTGAATATGCTGCTGTATGGGGACAGGATTTCCAGTCCGAATCACTTTTCGAACTGTATATAACGATGACCGAACCTGCAGGAGGAACAGGAGGTGAAGGCGCTCCGATGGTTTATGCCAATGAAGCGACTTTCGACTGGAACAACTTGATATTGACTGAAGACTACTTAGACTTGCTGGAACAGGATCCTGACGATGTGCGTCATAGCGTGACAGTTGCTTCCGTTACGCCTGACAATGGAGGATTGCCTGAAGCGGCACGCGACCGGAAAGTGTTTCTTACGAAGTTTCCCGGAAAGACCGGCAATCCGCAAGACAATGACATCTGTATCATCCGTCTTTCCGAAGTCTATCTGAATGCTGCAGAGGCTGGCTTCCATTTAGGAGGCTCGTATGCAGAAACGGGGCGTACTTACCTGAATGATTTAATCAGCCAGCGTACGCCGAATACCGGTATGCAGGTCTCGACTGCAGGTTTTACCATTGACCGCATCTTGGAAGAAGTGCGCCGGGAACTGGTAGGTGAAGGGCAAGTGTTCTTTGATTTCCTGCGCAACGGCAAGCCTATTGTGCGCAACAAGGGCTGGCACTTGGTGACGTTGGATACTTCTGATGCATGGACTATCCAGCCCAATGACCTTCGTATTGCTTTGCCTATCCCGCAAACCGAAATAGATGCCAATCCGAATATGGTGCAGAATCCCCGTTAAAGGGCGTACGGTTACAAAGCCGTAGGGGATACGCCATACATTTTCTTGAAAGCAGACGAAAAATGAGACTGGTTCTTGAAGCCGACCTCCGTATATACATCGGCTATTTTTCGTCTGCCTTCTTTCATTAAGTCATATGCTGCTTCCAGCCGTTTCCGTATCAGCCATTTCTCCGGAGTAAGGTTACTCACTTTCTTAAAGTCACGTTTAAAGGTGGCAAGGCTTCTGCCTGTATAATGTGCCAGTTCTTCCATCGTGAACTCGTACATATAGTTTTTGTTCATGAAATCAAGAATGTCTATTTTCCAGGGCTCATTGAAATCGAAAAGTGTAGGAGCAAAACGCTTGTCGATATGGAGCAAGGCAAGCAATCCTTCCTGCAGTTTGAGTTGCATAAGGTCGTCTTGCGGTTTTACATCGGGGTCGAAATAAGGAGTCATGGAGGCGAAAAGGCTGGTGATTTCCGCTGTTTTGGGCAGTTTGATGACTCCCGAATCTAATTTAGGAGTATTTGCCGGTGCTTTGTATTGTTCGGATTTGGTGTACATCTCTTTTAAAAAGTTGCGGGTAAACATCAGGAAAATACCGCAATATTTTTCGCCATTGGCTGTCCGTTTATACATTGTGATATGATGGTCGCGAGGGATAAATACGCATTCGCCTTTGCCCACGTGTATTTGTTCTTTGCCGTTATCGAGCAACATTTCCCCCGAATAAACATAATTCATGGCAAATTCACGGGAGCGGTGAATGCATCCGCTGGTATCATCGTAGAAGAAGCTGAAGAAAATGTTGTTGTAGTTGAATATCATTTTCATCGGGCCGGTAGGGTCTTCCGTTTGATTTTGTTGTTTCATGTCACTTAGTCTTTTGTATATATTGTTATAATATAAGGTGTACGATTTGCGGATTGTGGTCGGACAGGAATTTGCTTCCCGGTGCCGCTTCTTTCGGAATGAAACTGTCGAGTACTTTTATTTGCGGAGTGACAAAGATAAAGTCTATTTTCTCGCATTGCTCCGAAGGAATTTGCCCGAAGTTGTGGAAAGTGTAATCCACTCCCGTCTGTTTGCCGGCAATCTTAGCCGCATCTTTCAGTACGAATGCGTTGGAAGTAATGGTGCGGTAAGCTTCCGATTGGTCGTTTACGTTGAAGTCGCCCGTCAGTACCGCGGGGCGGTCGCCTACTATTTCTTTTATTTTCCGGATAATCAGCAAGGCGCCTTCCCGTCGGGCAGTAACACCGACATGGTCAAAATGTGTGTTGACTGCCATAAAGATTTTTCCGCTTTGCTTGTCTTTCATTTTCGCCCAGGTTGCAATGCGTGTGCAGGCTCCGTCCCATCCGATAAACCCTATGCTGTCAGGATATTGTGAAAGCCAGAATGTGTTGCTGTCTAATACTTCGAATCTGTCTTCCTTATATAATATAGGAGCATATTCGCCTTTGGTTTTCCCGTCATCGCGTCCTACTCCGATAGATTTATAGCCCGGAAGGCGCTGCAGCAGGTCTTCCAATTGGTTGTGCAGCACTTCTTGCATGCCTACGATGTCCATGTCTTGTGCCTGGATGAACCGTGTGACGGTGTCTTTGCGGAATTGCCAGTTGTTCGATTGGTCGGCAGGGTTATCATACCGGATGTTGAATGTCGCCCAAGTAATCGTTTGTGCCTGGCAGGGTAAGGAGAAAAATGCCGATGTGATAACGGCAATGGCTAAAAAAAGTCTTTTCATAATCTTTATAATGGTTTGATAGGTTGGTTTTATACGGGATGTTCCTTATATCCGGCTAAGATACGAAATATATGGAAAAAACTTTCTATCTTTGTAACAAAAATATTTTTATGAGTCATATACGGTTAGGAAAATACAATCAGTTAGAGGTTGTGAAGGAGGTAGATTTCGGTGTGTATCTGGATGGTGGGGAAGACGGGGAAATCTTGTTGCCAAAACGCTATGTTCCACAAGGTTGCGTTCCGGGTGATGTCTTGAATGTTTTCATTTATCTGGATATGGAAGAGCGGCTGATAGCTACCACACTCCAACCTTATGTACAGGTAGGAGAGTTTGCTTGCCTGGAAGTGGCGTGGGTCAATCAGTTTGGTGCTTTTTTGGACTGGGGATTGATGAAAGACCTGTTTGTCCCTTATCGGGAACAGAAGACAAAGATGGTGAAGGGTGGTAAGTATATTGTTTATGTATACATAGATGAGGAAAGTTACCGTATTGCTGCTTCTGCCAAAGTGGAGCATTTCTTGTCGAAAGAACATCCGGTATATGAAGCCGGTGAAGAAGTGGATGCGTTGGTATGGCAACGAACGGATTTAGGTTATAAAGTCATTGTGGATAATAAATTCAGCGGGATGTTATATCACAACGAGGTGTTCCAGCCATTGAGTCCGGGAAAACGTGTCCTGGCTTATATCAGGCAGGTACGTGAAGACGGAAAGATTGATTTGGCTTTGCAGAAAGCAGGATTTGAAAAGATAGACGACTTTGCGGAGACCTTGCTTCAATATATTGAGGCACAAGGCGGATTTACACCGATGAACGATAAGACCGATGCCGCTGTGATTTACAATACATTCGGGGTAAGTAAGAAAACATTTAAAAAGGCGGTCGGCGATTTATACAAGAAACGTCTGATTGTCTTGGAAAAAGAAGGCATTCGTCTTGTTCCTCAGGATTAAAGAAGCGAGGAAGGTGATAAGAAATCTAAAACATTAAATATGTGTTAAATAATAGGAGGTAAAACAACCTTCTTTAATTTTTTACTACCTTTGAGAATAAAGCTGCATAGCTTGCTAAATAAACTTATTATTAACTTTTAAATTCTTGTATTATGGGACTGTTTGACAAAATTTTCCAAGCAACTCCGGAAGAAACAAAGCTGACACAGCAAGAGGCTTTTGCGGGAATAGCTGTAGCTTTGGCTGGTGCGGACGGAAATATTGCTACTTCTGAATGGGATGGTATCGTTAATTATATCCGTCGGTTAAGGATATACGATAACTTCTCAGGTCCGGCTTTTGATAAATTATTTGATAAACTCTTTACTATTTTGAAGAAAGACGGTGCGGCTGCATTGGTGAAAGCTTCTGCAGAAGGCTTGTCTGATGATTTGAAACTGACAGCATTTGCTTGTGCGGTAGATATTGCTTTGGCAGATGGTGTTTTGGAGGAGGAAGAGAAGGCGATTATTAATCAGTTGGCAGAGGTTTTGCAGATACCTGTGCAGACAGCGGTCTCTATTATCGAAGTCATGATTATCAAGAATAAAGTATGATATAATTTAAGAGGCATAGACGAATAATAGTCTCAAAACATGAAATGGCATGATTTCTTAAATCCTTGTCACCCTTGTTTTGAGACTATTTTGTTCTCTGTAAATGAAAGTTTAGATGGACAATTCATGCAATACATTGACTAATTCACGGTCAATGGGCTTGTCGTTTTTAATGGCTTTGCTGAACGGCACATATACGATTTGGTCGTTTTCGATACCGATCATTACATTGCGCTGGCCTTCCATGAGCGCTTGGATACTCGCCACTCCCATACGGCTGGCGATGATACGGTCATGTGCCGTGGGGCTTCCTCCGCGTTGCAAGTGCCCTAAGATAGTGACACGTACGTCGTATTGCGGATATTCGTTCTTTACGCGTTCGGCATAATGCATGGCTCCGCCCGTGATTTCACTCTCTGCAACGAGCACAATGGAACTGCTCTTTGACTTGCGGAATCCGTTTTTGATGAATTCCTCCAGTTGGTCGACTTCTGTATTGAATTCGGGGATGATTGCAGCTTCAGCTCCTGCGGCAATAGCGCCATTCAAGGCAAGGAATCCGGCATCACGTCCCATTACTTCTACGAAGAAGAGACGTTCGTGTGAGGTGGCTGTATCACGAATCTTATCCACTGCATCCAAAATGGTGTTCAGTGCGGTGTCATAACCGATGGTTGTATCTGTGCCATACAGGTCATTGTCGATGGTTCCGGGCAGGCCGATACACGGAATGTCGTATTCTTGGGCCAGCAAGCGTGCTCCAGTCAGCGAACCGTCCCCTCCGATGACAATCAAGGCATCGATTTCTTCACGTTGCATCGTTTCGTATGCAATCTTACGTCCTTCCGGGGTCTTGAATTCCTGGCAACGTGCTGTTTTCAGGATTGTTCCTCCCTGTTGGATGATGTTGCTTACGTTTTGCGTTTTGAATTCTTGAATTTCTCCTGTAATCAATCCCTTGTATCCTCTGTAAATGCCTTTTACTCTCAAGCCGTTATAGATAGCAGAGCGTGTTACGGCACGGATGGCTGCGTTCATACCTGGGGCGTCTCCTCCCGAAGTCAGAATACCAATACATTTAATAGTTCCCATAAAATTGTTATTCGTTATATAGTGATACTGCAAAGGTATCAAAAAACTAGTTTACAAGCAAATAAATATTTCCATTTTTTGACATTATCCGGGCTGTCGGTTGAGTGACAAAATGGTTTCTTTACAGGCTTCCATCAGCCATTTAGGGGTAGAGGTCGCTCCACAAATGCCGATTGAACGTGCCTGTTGTAACAAGTTGCGGTCTATTTCTTCAGGTTGGTCTATCTGGTAAGAGTTGGGGTTTACTTTGCGGCATTCTTGGTAAAGTATTTTTCCATTCGAGCTTTTATGTCCACAAACGAAAAATACCAAGTCGTGGGCTGCAGCAAAACGGCGTATTTCTGGCATGCGGTTTGCTACTTGCCGGCAGATGGTATCGTAAAACTGGAACGTGACATGAGGGGCAATATGTGCTTGGATATAAGCAACGATTTCTCTGAATTCGTCCAGGGATTTTGTAGTTTGTGAATAGAGCCGGATGTCTTTGTTGAAATCCAGTTGTTTGGCTTCTTCCAGATTCTCAATTACGATAGCTTCACCATTGGTTTGTCCTACCAGTCCTAAAACTTCCGCGTGTCCGTTTTTCCCGAAAATGACTATTTGTTTTTTTCGTCCTTCAGGGGCAGGGGTGTCATATTCTTGCTTGATACGCTTCTGAAGCCGTAATACGACGGGACAGGTGGCATCGATGATTTCGATGTGTTTTCGCCGAGCCAGTTCGTATGTAGAGGGAGGTTCGCCGTGTGCCCGTAGTAATACTTTTACTTCTTCCAGTGTGCCGAATTTCTCATGGTCTATGGTAAGGAGCCCGAGCCTTTTCAGGCGTTCGCATTCTTGTCCGTTGTGGACGATGTCTCCCAGGCAATACAGAGGAGCACCTTTAGACAATTCTTCTTCGGCTTTCTGGATAGCAGTAGTCACACCGAAACAGAAGCCTGAACTTTCGTCTATTTCTATTTGGGGGGATGTCTTGTTATTCATAGACTACACGTTTGAATTGATCCAACAACCAGTCTTTCTGTTCGCTGAGTGTCAGATTGCTGTTGTCCAGTAAGATAGCATCTTCAGCTTTTCGTAAGGGGCTTACGGTACGGGTCTGGTCAATACGGTCGCGTTCTTCTACATTGTGCAGGATATCTTCGAATGAAGCTTTCTGTCCTTTGGCGCACAACTCATCGTAGCGGCGTTTGGCACGGATTTGGGGTGAAGCTGTGACAAAAATCTTCAGTTCGGCATCGGGGAATACGGCGGTGCCGATATCGCGTCCGTCCATTACAATGCCTTTGTCTTTGCCCATGTCTTGCTGTTGGCGCACCAAAGCATGGCGCACGAAATCAAGTGCTGACACAGGGCTGACTTTTGAGGACACTTCAAGTGTACGTATCTGTTCTTCTACATCTTTTCCGTTTAAGAAGGTGTGCAGGCGCTGGGTGGCTGTGTCTATGCGAAACGTAATGTGTATCTCGTCCATGTGTTGTCTGAGGGCTTCGGTCCGGATGTTTCCGTCCGGGTCGAATAAGTCATGTTCGATGCAATATAGGGTTACGGCACGATACATGGCACCGCTGTCGATATAGATATAGCCGATTTCTTTTGCCAAGTCTTTTGCCATAGTGCTTTTTCCGCACGACGAAAAACCGTCGATGGCGATGACTATTTTTTTCATACGTTGTTTCGTTTTTATGGTTTGCGCTTCAAAGATACACATTTTTGTTAGATTTCTTTTCTTTCTTGACAACCCTTTAAAGATTTCTGTTATATTTGCAGTACGGAGTATTCCGGAGCATTATTTATACCAAAGAATTATGAAACAATTGACCACGAAAGAAATGCAAGGGCTTTTCCATGTGTATATGGAAAAACTGGCTTATATGCGCGACCCGAAAGGTTTGTACGAACCGATAGAATATGTACTTGCCATTGGCGGAAAACGTATCCGTCCATTGTTGTTGCTATTGGCATACAACTTATATAAGGAAGATGTGGAGGCTGTATTTTCGCAGGCTGCTGCACTGGAGACATATCATAATTTTACTCTTTTGCATGATGATTTGATGGATAAGGCAGACAAGCGGAGAGGGAAGCCGACGGTACATAAGCGTTGGAATGAAAATACGGCAATTCTCTCGGGCGATGCCATGATTATTTTGGCTTATCAGTTCTTGATGAAAGATTGTCCTACGCAGTATGTCAAACCGGTAATGGAAGTATTTTCGCAAACGGCGCTGGAAGTTTGCGAGGGGCAGCAATGGGATATGGAATTCGAGCACCGTAATGATGTGTCGGTAGATGAATACATTGAGATGATACGCTTGAAGACTTCGGTGTTGTTGGCGGGTTCGTTGAAGATAGGGGCGATTTTAGGAGGTGCATCCGAGGAAGATGCCCGGAAGTTGTATGACTTCGGCATCCAGATCGGCTTGGCTTTCCAATTGCAGGATGACTATTTGGATGTGTATGGCGATCCGAAAGTCTTTGGTAAGAATATCGGGGGAGACATTCTTTGCAACAAGAAAACCTTTATGCTGATTACGGCTTTCGAGCAAGCTGATGCCGGAACCCGTACCGAACTGATGCACTGGATTACTGCCGGAGATTATATGCCTGAACAAAAGATAGCTGCTGTGACGGCTATATATAATAAAGAGAAAATCGGAGAACTGTGCCAGAAGAAGATAGAAGATTATTACGGGCAAGGGATGCGTTTATTGGAACAGGTGCAGGTTCCGCAGGAGAACAAGCGGCATCTGTTGGATTTTGTAGTCGGTCTGATGCACCGTAACCTGTAACTGGATAAATGAAAGGAGGGGTTATGGCTCATTTGATAGATACACACACACACTTGTTTGTCGAAGAGTTTGACGGAGACCGCGAACTGGCATTGATTCGTGCCCGTGAAGCAGGAGTGACACGTTTGTTTATGCCCAACATTGATGATGCATCGGTAGAGCAGATGCTGGCTTTGTGCGACGAACATGAAGGATGTTATCCGATGATTGGATTGCATCCCACATCGGTAGATGCTGATTGGAAAATCCGTCTGGAGCGTGTAGAACGGTGGTTGCATTCAGACAGGAGGTTTTATGGTATCGGAGAGGTGGGGCTTGACTTGTATTGGGACAAGACTTACCTGAAAGAGCAGGTAGAGGTGTTGCACAGACAGATAGAATGGGCATTGACGTATGGTTTGCCGTTGGTCATCCATTGCCGTGCCGCCTGTTCCGAATTGTTGGAAGTGCTTTCGCGGTATGACAAAAAGAGTCTGACAGGTATTTTCCATAGTTTTACAGGTACAGAGGAAGAGGCGCTCCGCTTGTTGGATTATCCCGGTTTTATGTTGGGGATAAATGGCGTTGTGACATTCAAGAAGAGTACCTTACCGGCTGTATTGGCATCGTCGGTGCCATTAGAGCGTTTGGTGCTGGAGACCGACTCGCCTTATTTGGCTCCGGTGCCTTATCGGGGAAAGCGGAACGAAAGTGCATTTATTGTGAAAGTAGCAGAGAGGTTGTCTGAGATTTATGGAGTCCCGATGGCTGGAATAGCCTCTGTGACATCAGCAAACGCACTGAAAGTTTTTAAAATATATTAAATTCATCTTTGCTGGAAGACTTTTGTACGCCAAATCTTAGGCAAAACCAAAAATAAAGAATACTTTTGCACACGAATTTCTAAGATACGGTCATAAGAGTCAAGGAGAGATGCTCGAGTGGTTGAAGAGGCACGCCTGGAAAGCGTGTATACGTCAAAAGCGTATCACGGGTTCGAATCCCGTTCTCTCCGCAGCAAGGTAAGATTTATCAGGTCTTATATGAATCTTTAAACAAATCCAAGATGAAGAAGTTTTTTGCATTTTTCGCGGTGGCAGGTATTCTGTCATTGGGAATGGTTCATTCTGCAAGGGCTCAAGATGCAGATATTAGCAAGGGATTCGAACAAGCGGAAGAGTATGAGGTGATGGACAAGGACACAGTTGAGACCGCTGGGCAAAGAGGTGTGCCCGGAGTTCTGACCTCAGGATGGAAAGAAGGAGATTCTGGCTTGATGTCATTGGTCGGCATTGCTTTCGTATTAGGCTTGGCTTGTTGCGTAGAGCGTATCCTGTCGTTGGGCTTGGCGGATATCGATATCCGGAAATTGATGGAAAAAGTAGCGTCTGCATTGGAAAAAGGTGATGTGGAAGGAGCTACGAATCTTTGTCATAACACGCGTGGACCAGTAGCGGCTGTTTGTTATCACGGCTTGTCGAGAATCGATGAGGACTCGGATGTGGTAGAACGGATGGTCGTTTCTTATCGGGAAGTACAATCGGGTAATCTGAAGAAAAGGTGCTTGTGGATAAGGATGTTTATTGTCACGACGTTGGCGTTAGGCGTATTGGGCACAGTAATTGGTATGGCTATGGCTTTTGATTCTCTTTGCTATACCGGTGGATTTTCGGTATCGGATATGGCGGGGAATATACGTACGGCTCTGTTTCCTATGATATTTGCTTTGGTTGCGGCCATTGTGCTTTATGTGTTTTACATTTACATCCAGAATCGGATTGCAACAATGGAGAACCGGATGAAGGAAGCCTCTTTGACATTCCTTGACTTGGTGATGAAATACAACTGGAAGTATAAAAGATGATATGGGCGGATATAGGTCCGTATGCTTATGAACCTATGTTCATCAGCGGGCGAAGATAAGTTCGTGGGCTGATGAACATAGGTTCATTTCTTTTGCAAAGGTTATTTTACTTTCGAGGCCTCTTCGGTCTTCACTTTCCGAAGCAGGTCGGAAGCAAAGATGAAATTGTTCAGCCGTTCGTTTGTGGCACTGAATACCTGGTCTTTGTTGCCTTCCCATTCCTTGTGCCCTTGGTAAATGTAAAGGATGCTATCGCCGATACCTAATACCGAGTTCATGTCATGGGTGTTGATGATGGTGGTCATATTGTATTCTGTGGTAATGTCGTGTACCAGCTCGTCAATTACCAGCGATGTCTTCGGGTCCAGTCCGGAGTTGGGTTCGTCACAAAACAGGTATTGGGGCTGAAGAGCAATGGCACGGGCGATTGCCACACGTTTCTGCATACCTCCACTTATTTCGCCGGGATATTTCTTTTGGGCATCAAGCAGGTTGACCCGGTCCAGACAAAACTGGGCACGTTTGACCCGCTCGTTGTAATTCTTGTTGGAAAACATGTCGAGGGGAAACATCACGTTTTCCAGTACGGTGAGCGAATCGAACAAAGCTGCACTTTGGAAAATCATCCCCATTTCTCTGCGTAATGATTTTTTTTCTTTCTTGTCCATTGTGAGAAAGTTACGCCCGTCGTATAATACTTCACCTTTATTGGGAGCGAGCAGTCCTACCAGGCATTTCATCAGCACGGTTTTTCCTGAGCCACTCTGTCCGATAATCAGGTTGGTTTTCCCGTTTTCGAAAGTGAAGCTGATGTCTTCCAGCACATTCTTGTCTTCGAAAGATTTGTATATTGATTTTATTTCTATCATGATTGGTTTCGCTTTAGCTGAGTAATTGGGTTAGAATCAGGTCGGAAAACAGAATCAGTACGCTGCTCGATACTACAGCGTCGGTACTTGCTTTACCCACTGCTATGGAACCGCCTTCGACTGTATATCCAAAGAAAGCCGAAACGCTGGCGATGATGAAAGCAAAGAACAACGACTTGATGAAACTGCACCACACATACCATTCCACGAAACTGTACTGGATACCATATTCCAGGTCGGTGGCATTCATGATGCCGGCAAACCAGGCAGTACAGAAGGCTCCGATAATGCCCGCAAAGATGCTGAATACCACCAGAAGGGGAATCATGGTCATCAGTCCGATTATTTTAGGGAGAATCAGGTACGATGCCGAATTTACGCCCATGATGTCGAGTGCATCTATCTGTTGGGTGACGCGCATGGTTCCCAGTTCGGATGCAATGTTCGAGCCCACCTTTCCGGCAAGAATCAAACACATGATGGAGGAGGAAAATTCCAGCAACAAGATTTCACGGGTCGTATAGCCGACCACGAAACGTGGCATCCAAGGGCTTTCTATATTGAGCTTGATTTGGATGCAGATGACTGCGCCGATGAAAAAGGAAATCAGCAGGACGATTCCGATGGAATTGATGCCCAGCTGTGCCATTTCGTTGACGTATTGTTTGAAATACATCCTGAACCGTTCAGGACGGGCGAATACCCTGCCCATAAGCATGATGTATTTTCCGAAGTTTGAAATTGGCTTTACCATATCTTATTCAAGTCTGATTTTAGTGCAAAAGTACGGTTTTTTAGCTATATTATAATAAAAGGGAAGAGGAAATTAGGGCGAATGACCACATAACCCAAGTTTTTTACTACTTTTGCCGAAGATTTTTATCACGCAAACGAATTTTAGAGCAATATGGCAGAACAGGAAAACCAGCAACAGGCTACAGGCAATTTCGAGCTTCCGGCTGACGGACGTATGGTGCTTCGTACTGAGAATTTGGTGAAGAAGTATGGCAAGCGTACCGTGGTGAGCCACGTTTCCATTAATGTGAAGCAAGGGGAAATCGTGGGGCTTCTGGGGCCGAACGGGGCAGGGAAGACCACTTCTTTTTATATGACGACGGGACTGATTGTGCCCAATGAGGGACATATTTACTTGAACGACCAGGATATAACCAGCTATCCGGTGTACAAGCGTGCGCAGAACGGTATCGGTTATCTGGCGCAGGAAGCTTCCGTATTCAGGAAGATGAGCGTGGAAGACAATATCGCTTCAGTATTGGAGCTGACCAAGACTTCGAAAGAGTATCAGAAGGAAAAGCTGGAAAGTCTTATAGCCGAATTTCGTCTGCAGAAGGTCCGGAAGAACTTGGGGGACCAGTTGTCAGGGGGAGAGCGTCGGCGTACGGAAATAGCCCGATGCTTAGCCATCGACCCTAAGTTTATCATGTTGGACGAGCCTTTTGCCGGAGTCGACCCTATTGCTGTAGAAGACATCCAGCATATTGTATGGAGATTGAAAGATAAGAACATCGGCATTCTGATTACCGACCATAATGTGCAGGAAACATTGAGCATTACTGACCGGGCTTACCTGTTGTTCGAAGGTAAAATCTTGTTTCAAGGCACACCCGAGGAACTGGCGGCCAACAAGATTGTGCGTGAGAAATATTTGAGTAACAGTTTTGTGCTCCGCCGGAAAGATTTTCAGATGAGAGATATACGCGAATAGCATTATCTGCCAGGTGTTTTGTGAAATTTTACGTTGACTTTTTGGTTATTGTAAGATTAAACACTATTTTTGCAACCTCAAAAATTGAATAGGAAATATAGTAGTAATTAAAACAATAAGTCGGAAATGAATATTTCATTGCAAAATGTAGACAAGGTGAGCGCGGTGCTTACCGTTCAGATTGAAAAAGCTGACTATCAGGAAAAAGTAGAAAAAACATTGAAAAAGCTTCGTCAGAACGTGAATATGCCGGGATTTCGCAAAGGCATGGTTCCGATGACATTGCTCAAGAAGCAGTATGGTACGTCAGTATTGGTAGAGGAAGTTGACAAATTGATGCAGGAAAAGGTGAACGAATATATTCGTGAAAATAAAGTGGATATGTTGGGCGCTCCGCTTCCCAAAGAAAGCAATGTAGATTTTGCCAATGACGAAAACTTTGAATTCTCTTTCGATATTGCCTTGGCTCCCGAATTTACAGTAGATTTGTCGGCTGCTGATACCATTGATTATTACGACATCAATGTCACAGACGAGATGGTAGACCAACAGGTGAAGTTGTATACTCAGCGTACGGCCAAATATGAAAAGGTGGAAGACTATCAGGACAATGATTTGTTGAAAGGTTTGCTTGCCGAATTGGATGAAAACGGAAATACCAAAGAAGGCGGCATTCAGGTAGAAGGTGCAGTAATGATGCCTACTTATATGAAGAATGATGACCAGAAGGCTGTATTCAACGGTGCGAAAGTGAATACTGTGTTGGTGTTCAACCCGTCTGTTGCTTTCGACAACAATGAAGCCGAATTGTCGTCACTTTTGAAAATCAAGAAAGAAGAAGTGGGTGCACATACCGGCAATTTCAGCTTCCAGATAGAAGAGATTACACGTATGATTCCGGGAGACTTGAATCAGGAACTGTTCGATCAGGTTTTGGGTGAAGGCAAGGCGCATAGTGAAGAGGAATTCCGTGCACAAATCAAGGAAACCATTGCCAAGCAATACGAAGCAGACAGTGATTATAAATTCTTGATTGATGTGCGCTCGTATGTATCCGGAAAAATCGGAAAATTGCAGTTCGCTGATGAGTTGATGAAGCGCATCATGCTGGAAAACAACAAGGATAAAGGCGAAGAGTTCGTTTCAGAACACTATGAGAAGAGCCTGGAAGAACTGACTTGGCACCTGATTAAGGAAAAACTGGTGGCTGCCAACGGAATTAAAATAGAACAGGCAGATATTAACGAAATGGCCAAGGAAGCTACTCGTGCTCAATTTGCCCAGTATGGCATGATCAATGTTCCGGATGAACTGCTGGATAACTATTCGAAGGAAATGTTGAAGAAACGCGAAAGTGTGGAAGCTTTGGTAAACCGTGCTGTGGAAAGCAAGCTGGCAGAAGCATTGAAAGCACAGGTTACATTAAACCACAAGGCCGTTTCGGCAGAAGAATTCAATAAGATGTTTGAGTGATTTCCTTCCTGTGGTGAAGGCGAATTGCTAAAACTTGCTAAAAGAGGAGCTTTTAATCTGGCATTCCGTTAAGTGAGTGGAAGTTTTTGTACTTTTGCCCAAGCGGAAAGAAGAGGCCAGTTTAAAAGCTTCTCTTTTTATTCAGATTAAAACACAATTAAAAACTTAATAGACGAATGGATGATTTTAGAAAATATGCTGTCAAGCATTTAGGCATGAACAGCATGGTGCTTGATGACGTAATCAAGTCGCAGGCAGGTTATTTGAATCCTTATATTTTGGAAGAACGTCAGCTGAATGTGACGCAGCTTGATGTGTTCTCGCGTTTGATGATGGACCGCATCATTTTCCTCGGAACCCAGATTGATGATTATACAGCCAATACCTTGCAGGCACAGCTGCTGTATCTGGATTCAGTAGATTCGGGTAAAGACATTTCTATTTATATCAATTCTCCGGGCGGGTCGGTATATGCCGGTCTGGGTATTTATGACACAATGCAGTTTATCGGTAGTGATGTGGCTACCATTTGTACCGGTATGGCTGCTTCGATGGCTGCGGTGTTGCTGGTGGCTGGCAAGGAAGGCAAGCGGTCTGCGTTGACGCATTCACGGGTGATGATTCATCAGCCGATGGGAGGAGCACAGGGGCAGGCATCCGACATTGAGATTACGGCACGTGAAATACAGAAATTGAAGAAAGAATTGTACACGATTATCGCCGAACATTCGCATACCGATTTCGATAAGGTATGGGCAGACTCGGACCGTGATTACTGGATGACAGCACAAGAGGCCAAGGAATATGGTATGATTGACGAAGTGTTGTCGCGTAAACCGGTATTGTAGTATTAACGAGTAAACAAAGTATCAGATAACAAGTTGGCAAAGACCTGAATGGTAATTAAGAAGTCTTGCCAGCTTGTTGACTTTTTCAACTAAAAAACAAGAAAATTGGAAGATAAAACGAATCAAAGAGGCAAACGGCGTTGCAGCTTTTGTGGACGGTCGGAAAATGAAGTGGGCTTTTTGATAACGGGGGTCAACGGATGTATTTGCGACAGTTGTGCCGAACAGGCGCATGAAATCGTACAGGAAGCTGTTCGCCAGAAAGGAAACGGTTTGAATCTGAATTTGCAGGATTTACCGAAACCGAAAGAAATCAAGGAGTTTCTTGACCAATACGTTATCGGGCAAGATAGTGCCAAGCGTTACCTTTCGGTGGCTGTTTACAATCATTACAAGCGTTTGTTGCAGCCCGAGAGCAAAGATGATGTGGAAATCGAGAAGTCGAATATCATAATGGTAGGAAGCACAGGAACTGGAAAGACATTGCTGGCGCGTACCATAGCCAAGTTGCTGCACGTACCTTTTACCATTGTCGATGCTACGGTCTTGACCGAAGCCGGTTATGTGGGCGAAGATATCGAAAGCATCCTCACCCGCCTGTTGCAGGTAGCAGACTACAATGTTGCCGAGGCAGAACGAGGTATTGTGTTTATTGATGAAATAGACAAGATAGCCCGTAAGGGGGATAATCCTTCTATTACCCGTGACGTCAGTGGTGAAGGGGTTCAGCAAGGTTTGCTGAAGCTCTTGGAAGGGTCTATCGTCAATGTGCCTCCTCAGGGCGGACGTAAGCATCCGGAGCAGAAGCTTATTCCGGTGAATACAAAGAACATCTTGTTTATTTGTGGAGGGGCGTTCGATGGGATAGAACGTAAGATTGCCCAGCGCCTGAATACGCACGTGGTAGGATATGGTGCAGCAAAGAATACGGTGAATATCGACCGCAAGAACTTGATGCAGTATATTGCACCTCAAGACTTGAAGTCATTCGGCCTGATTCCTGAAATTATCGGACGTTTGCCGATACTGACTTATCTGAACCCGTTGGACCGTACGGCATTGCGCAACATTCTGACCGAACCCAAGAATTCCATTATCAGGCAATATATCAAATTGTTCGAAATGGATGGCGTGAAATTGGAGTTCGAGCCGGAGGTGTTCGAATATATTGTCGATAAGGCTATCGAGTATAAGTTGGGAGCCCGCGGCTTGCGCTCCATCGTGGAAACCATTATGATGGACACGATGTTCGAGGTTCCTTCGCACAAGGTGGATACCTTTGTCGTGACGCTCGATTATGCGAAAGAACAGATGGGAAAAGCGAACATCTCGCGTCTTCAAATGGCTTAAAAACATGGAAAGTGATGAAAAAAGTAGTTTTTTCTTGAATTTATTCCTAAGAAATTTGCATAATATCAAAACTTGTTTATAACTTTGTTAAGAGGAAAAAGGAATTATTCTCTTGAAAAACTTGAATACTAACATCACTTAAAATGAAGAGACAATGGCGGAAAACATCAATTTAGCAGCACAATTGAAAAAGTATTTCGGTTTCGATACATTTAAGGGAAACCAGGAAGCTATTATTCGTAACCTGCTGGCAGGCAAAGATACATTTGTGTTAATGCCTACCGGTGGAGGGAAATCTTTGTGTTATCAGTTGCCTTCCTTATTGATGGAAGGTACGGCTATCGTGATATCTCCGCTCATTGCTCTGATGAAAAATCAGGTAGATGCGATGCGCAACTACAGCGAAGAAGATGGAGTAGCGCATTTCATTAATTCTTCACTCACGAAATCAGCGATTGATCAGGTGAAGTCGGACATCTTGGCTGGAAAAACCAAGTTGTTGTATGTGGCTCCCGAATCATTGACGAAAGAAGAAAATGTTGATTTCCTGAAGCATGTAAAAATCTCTTTTTATGCAATTGATGAGGCGCACTGCATTTCTGAATGGGGACATGATTTCCGTCCGGAATACCGCCGTATTCGGCCGATTATCAATGAAATCGGAAAAGCTCCGGTGATAGCATTGACGGCAACGGCTACACCTAAAGTAAAAATGGATATCCAGAAAAATTTAGGGATGGTGGATGCAACTGAGTTCAAGTCTTCTTTCAATCGTCCGAACTTGTATTATGAGGTACGTCCTAAGACCAATAATATAGACAAGGATATTATCCGTTTCATTAAGCAGAATCCGGAAAAATCAGGTATCATTTATTGTTTGAGCCGGAAGAAAGTGGAGGAGCTTGCCGAAATCCTTCAGGCAAATGGCATTAAGGCGCGTCCTTATCATGCCGGTATGGATTCGGCTACACGGAATGCCAATCAGGATGCTTTTTTGAAAGAAGACGTTGATGTGATTGTTGCCACCATTGCTTTCGGTATGGGAATAGACAAGCCGGATGTCCGGTTTGTAATTCATTATGATATGCCGAAAAGCCTGGAAGGGTATTATCAGGAAACTGGGCGTGCTGGACGTGACGGAGGGGAAGGCCAATGTATAACGTTCTATTCGAACAAAGACTTGCAGAAGTTGGAAAAATTTATGCAGGGAAAGCCTGTTTCCGAACAGGAAATTGGAAAGCAATTACTGTTGGAAACTGCAGCTTATGCCGAATCATCAGTGTGCCGTAGAAAGGTGTTGTTGCATTACTTCGGTGAAGAATATACAGAAGATAATTGTGGTAATTGTGATAACTGTTTAAATCCGAAGAAACAAGTGGAGGCTCAGGATTCATTGTGTGCAGTGATTGAAACAATCATTGCAGTTAAAGAAAACTTTAAACAAGATTATATTGTTGATATCCTTTTGGGAAAAGAGACAAGCGAGGTATTGGCGCACAAACACGAAGAACTGGAAGTGTTTGGTTCGGGTATGGGCGAAGAAGAAAGGTTGTGGAATGCCGTGATTCGCCAGGCGCTGATTGCCGGATATTTAAGTAAAGATGTAGAAAACTATGGCTTGCTGAAAGTGACGGCTGAGGGACGCAAGTTCTTGAAGAAGCCTAAATCGTTCAAGATTGTAGAAGATACAGATTTCGATGAAGAAGAAATCGAAGACGTGCCGATGCGCGGCGGTGCTTCGTGTGCCGTTGATCCGGTGCTGTTCTCTATGCTGAAAGATTTGCGCAAGAAGATGTCAAAGAAACTGGATGTACCGCCTTATGTCATATTTCAGGATCCGTCGTTGGAAGCAATGGCTACCATCTATCCGATAACATTGGAGGAACTGCAGAATATTCCGGGAGTGGGTGCCGGTAAGGCTAAACGTTACGGACAGGAGTTCTGCGATTTGATCAAGAAGCATTGCGAGGAGAATGAAATCGACCGTCCGGAAGATTTGCGTGTGCGTACAGTTGCCAATAAGTCGAAACTGAAAGTCTCTATTATTCAAAGTATTGACCGTAAAGTAGCGCTTGATGACATAGCTGTAGCAAAAGGAATCGAATTTAATGAATTGCTTGATGAAATCGAGGCTATAGTCTATTCTGGCACAAAACTGAATATCGATTACTTTTTGGAAGAAGTCATGGATGAAGACCACATGCTTGATATTTATGATTATTTCAAAGAGTCTACTACAGACAAGATAGACGATGCCATGAGTGAGCTGGGAGGTGATTATACGGAAGAAGAAATCCGGTTGGTGCGCATCAAGTTCATTTCAGAAATGGCTAATTGATAGTTGTAGGTCCGTTATCGGACAATGTGCGGAAATATGAGGAAGGAATCATGACGGAACATTTGTCATGGTTCCTTTTTATATGAGAAGCTGTTTTGAATTTCTCCAAAAAGTTTTTCTTGTCTTGATGTATCCGTTTTCGTGTGTGCTTTGGGCGATTTTTTGGTCTTTTTCGCCCCTGTTCTTCGTCAGATAGCCCGCTATCTTCCTCATCACAGAAGCGAAAATGCCTCAAAAACTCATCCCAAATCATCGCACGATAAATTCAAAACAGCTTCTGAATATTAGACCACGAGGAAAGGAAATGCCGTATGCCAAAGTAAGTGTAAGGAGGCTGAATGTGAAATATTGAACATTTTTCATTCGTGGAGGATAAGCGTTGTCAACGGATAATGTGCGATATTTGCATTGTAAAAAGGAAGATGGTTTATGATTAGAATAGGAATTGATATAGGTTCTACTACGGTCAAAGTTGTGGCTTTGGATGAAACGGATCGGATATTGTTTTCGAAATATGAAAGACATCATGCCCGTGCAAAAGAAATTTTAATCATCCTTTTGCAGGAATTGCAGGCAAAGGTCGGGGATAGGGAAATCAGGCTAAAGATAACAGGTTCGGTAGGCATGGGATTTGCAGAACGCTATGCTTTTGATTTCATTCAGGAAGTTGTAGCGGCCACCAAAGCCATTCACCACGATTATTCCCAGACTGCTTCGATGGTTGATATAGGAGGTGAAGACGCGAAAGTGGTGTTTTTTAAGGAAGGGAAAGCTGCAGATTTACGTATGAACGGCAATTGTGCCGGAGGTACAGGAGCTTTTATCGACCAGATGGCTGTATTGTTGGGAGTAAGCATCGATGAGTTGAACGAACTGGCTTTGCAGGCTGTACGTATTTATCCCATAGCCTCACGTTGTGGAGTGTTTTGTAAGACCGATATTCAGAATCTGATAGCTAAGAATGTGAATCGTGCCGATATAGCTGCATCTATTTTTCATGCGGTGGCGGTACAGACGGTCGTTACATTGGCACATGGATGTACCATTGCTGCTCCGGTTTTGTTTTGTGGAGGACCGCTTACCTTTATTCCGGCTCTTCGGAAAGCTTTCACAGAATACCTTTCACTTTCTGAAAGCGATGTAATATTGCCCGAAAATGGAACACTATTGCCGGCATTGGGGGCTGCATTGGCGTGCGGGGAGCAGGAAACACTTTACATGCTATCTTCGTTGATAGCCCGCTTGGACAAAAAACTGCCGGATGAGGCATCTGCTCATTCGCATCTGGTGCCTGTTTTTGCCGATAACGAGGCATATATTCGATGGAAAGCGCGTATTTCCAGCCATGCTGTGAGGCGTTCCGAATTGCCTGTAGGAAATTTGGATGTTTTTATGGGTATTGATTCCGGATCTACTACTACGAAGATTGTTGTGACCGATTCGGATTTCCGGGTTTTATATTCCTACTATTCTCCTAATAAAGGCAATCCGATACAAGCTGTAGAAAACGGATTGAAAGAATTGCAGCGTATGTGCGCCGAACGGCATACCGTGTTACATATCAAAGGCGGATGTTCTACAGGCTATGGAGAAGATCTTATCAAAGCTGCCTTTAACCTGGAGCATGGCATTGTGGAGACCATTGCCCATTATTTGGCAGCACATTACCTGAATCCGGATGTATCGTTTATTCTTGATATAGGCGGACAGGATATGAAAGCCATCTTTGTGAATAATGGTGTTATTGACCGTATTGAAATCAATGAAGCCTGTTCGTCGGGGTGTGGCTCGTTTATCGAGACATTTGCTTGTACACTGGGATATTCTTTGGAGGACTTTTCTGATGCTGCTTGTCTGTCTGGTTCTCCTTGTGATTTGGGAACCCGATGTACGGTATTTATGAATTCTAAAGTGAAACAGGCACTCCGTGAAGGAGCAACGGTGGGTGATATAGCTGCTGGTCTTGCCTATTCGGTCGTGAAGAATTGTCTTTATAAAGTGCTGAAATTGAAAGATACTTCAGCATTGGGGGGGCACATTGTGGTACAGGGGGGCACGATGCGGAATGATGCTATAGTGCGTGCCCTGGAATTGCTGACAGATGCCGAGGTGACCCGCTGCGACATGCCCGAATTGATGGGAGCTTTGGGGTGTGCCTGGTACGCTTCACGGCATCCGGCAGTATCATCTGTTACGTTGGAAGATATGCTTGCGAAGGCTTCCTATACATCTCGTCTGTTGCATTGCAAAGGATGCGACAATCAGTGTCTGGTCATTCGGTATCAGTTTGACAATGGGGCACAGTATTATTCTGGAAACCGGTGTGAAAAAGTTTTTATCAATCAGGGAACCGATGCGGTCGGGAAGGGGATGGATGCTTACGAGTATAAGAGTGCTTTGCTTTTCAATCGTACATCCGATGTGGTTTGTCCCAGGCTGAAAATAGGAATTCCCCGCTGCCTGAACATGTACGAAGAATATCCGTTTTGGCATGCTTTGTTTGCAGTTTTTGGGATGCAGGTCTGTTTGTCCGATGTTTCCAATTATTCCCGGTACGAAGCAAGTGCCTGTATGGTGATGTCCGATAATATTTGTTTTCCTGCCAAACTGGTACACAGCCATATCCAGAACCTGATAGACAAGCAGGTCGACCGGATTTTCATGCCGTTTGTGGTATACGAAGGACAAGAAGATGGGCAAAATAGTTACAATTGCCCGATTGTGACCGGCTATTCGGCAGTAATACATAGTGTACAGGATACTTCTGTGCCGGTAGATTCTCCCGTTATCGGTTTCAAGGACCGGAAGCTGTTGTTTATACAGTGCCAGAATTACCTCCGTAGTCTTCAAGTAGACGACCGTACTATCAGACAGGCTTTCGAGGCTGCTGTACAGGCACAAGATGCCTATATCCGTCAGTTGGTTGCCTACAATGAGGAGGTTTACCGTCAGGCAAAGGAGAAACATGCTTTGACCATTCTGCTTGCCGGCCGTCCTTATCATACGGACGAATTGATACAACATAAAGTTTCCGGAATGCTTGCCGGCATGGGTATCTATGTCATTACCGATGATATAGTGAGACACAGTAACATAAAGGTTTGCGATGTACATTTTTTGGCGCAATGGTCTTTCCCCAACCGGATATTGGCTGCTGCCGAATGGGCTTCTGCACATACAGATGTACAATTCGTGCAGTTCACTTCATTTGGATGTGGTCCTGACGCTTTCCTTACCGATGAAGTGCGAAACCTGTTGGCACGTCATCATAAGGTATTGACATTGCTCAAACTGGATGATATCAATAATGTCGGTTCGATGAAGCTGCGCATCCGTTCGTTGATAGAAAGTCTGAAGCTGGCTGGAAATGAGACCGGAAAGAAACTTCCGGAAGAACCTTTTCAAACGACTCCTGTGTTTACAGACGAGTGCCGGAAACGTAAGATACTGATTCCTTTCTTTACGCCTTTCCTTTCTCCCTTGATTCCGGCAGTAATGAAGGTGGCTGGATACGATGTCGAAAATTTGCCGTTGAGCGATACCGAGTCATGCGAATGGGGATTGAAATATGCCAATAATGAGGTGTGTTATCCGGCTACACTGATAGTAGGTGATGTAATCAAGGCATTCAAAAGTGGAAAATACGACCCACATCACACGGCGATTGCCATGACACAGACAGGAGGGCAGTGCCGGGCAAGCAATTATGTCGGGCTTATCAGGAAAGCATTGGTAGAGGCTGGATATACAGACGTACCGGTGGTGTCGTTCACTTTTGGCAATGCCATAGAGAACCGTCAGCCCGGATTCAAAATCAACTGGTTCAAGTTATTGCCTGTGGCAATGTATGCTATTCTTTATACCGACTGCATTGCCAAGTTTTATTATGCTTCGGTGGTGCGTGAGCGGAAGCCGGGCGAAGCTGCACGTCTGCGCACATTGTATTTGAATGCCGGGACACAGTTCATTTTAGACGGTAAGGCAGAGGATTTGCTGTGTTATCTTTCGTTGGCTGCCAATGATTTCAATCAGATTTGCAGCGATGAAGAACGCCCGAAAGTGGGTGTGGTGGGAGAGATTTTCCTGAAGTTTAATCCTTTTGCACAAAGGCATATTGTCGATTGGCTGATCGAACGCCGTATTGAAGTTGTCCCTCCACTGTTGCTTGATTTCTTTATGCAGAGTTTTGTCAACAGCAGGTCAGACGAAGAAGAACATCTGACGCGCAAGTCTTTGTTCCGGTTCATACATGGACTGGCGTATGCACATATCCGCAAGCAGATAGAAAAGGTTAACCGTACGGCTGCCAAGTTCCGTTATTATACACCTTTCGAAGATATATTTGCCGAGGCGGAAGAGGCACGCCGGGTGATAACGCTCAGTGCGCAGTTTGGTGAAGGCTGGTTGCTTCCAGCCGAAGTGATGTCGTGCGCCCGTAGAGGAGTGGACAATGTCATCAGTCTGCAACCTTTCGGCTGTATTGCCAATCACATCGTATCGAAAGGTATCGAAAAACGGATGAAGCGTTTCTTCCCCGATTTGAATCTGTTATCGCTCGATTTCGATAGTGGTGTAAGCGATGTAAACATCATCAACCGTTTGCTGCTGTTCATCGATAATTTGAAATAGTTGACAAGGATTTAGGTAACGAGTTGACAAGTTGACGAGTTGACAAGGTTTTTAGGTGACAAGCTAACGAATTGGTGGAATGTCGGATATTGTTGGCAAAACTATTCAGAGCCTTGTTACCTTGTTAACTCGTCACCGCGTCAACTGATTCATCGGCTGGTGGGGAGCGAAAATTCCTGCCAGTCGTATTCATTACCTTCGTAGTCGGCTATAGCAATGTGAATAAGCACTTTGCCGTCTTTCAAGCGTTTCCCTCCTTTCAGGTGGGCGGTATATTTGATGCCGTCGTGTGGGGCAATCTGTTCTATCATGACCGATGGTGATATGTATATGCGCTTGTTGTCGGTCTGTACAATCGGTACGGCATTGTATACCGTTTCTTGGCTGGTATTGATAATTTCGAAGATGACTTTGCTTCCCTCTTCCGCCTGGATGATGTGGTCACGGTTTTCATCAATGAAACGGATGTTACGTATTTGCAGATAGCTTACGCTTGACGGTGCGTCTTGCGGGTGTGGGGCATAGTCATGGTTCTCTTCTACCACGTAACCCTGCTGCGCTTTGCGTTCTTGTGCCGAGCTGATGGCTCCTCCGATAGCGGCTCCTGCCAAGGTGCCTACCAGTGTGCCGATAGCCGAACCCCGATAACCTCCGTCCCAGTGCCGGTTGCTTCCTACCAGTCCTCCTATGGCTCCTCCTACGTTTCCTCCTATCGAAGCTCCAGCCAGGGTGGAAGTAGTCTGATATGCGCTTCCGCATCCGCATAGGACAAGGGTTGCCAAGCTTAAAGCAATCATCTTCTGTTTCATATTTTCGGATTTTAGATTCTTCCTCGACAAATATACGAAATTTTCCTGTAATGCAGTGCTTTTATGTCACTTGAAAAGTAATATATACTGCATCTGCCGATGAAGTTATCTTCTCCGGCAGTTTCAGTGCACTGAAACTGCGGATGCAGTATATATTACTTTCCGTAGCATTTATGGTCAATCGAAAAAGGAAAGCATGTGTTTTGACGAACATAAGTGAGTTGCCCGTTTAACATAAGTAAGTCGGGCGATTTACATAAGTGAGTCAGGCGTATCACTTATGTTCGTTTACGGGGGCTCTTGGTTGCGTGTCTTTTCCTGATTTCGATAGATACTTTTCAAAATAGATAGTTAGACGAGATAAGACTAAGGACTTATAACGCATCATAATAAGCCAAATCACTTATTTCCCCGTTTTATAAGTCAATTAGCTTATAATGTTTTGGCCGGTAGAGATATTATTTATTGAATTCCGCAATGAGCCAATGTAAGGGCGGGGTTCGCCCGTCCGTATTCGCCTGCGTGGATGTATTCGGGCAGGCAAACCCTGCCCCTACAAGTTAATTGGCAAGATGCGGACATTCATAAAAATTTAAAAGATTCTGTGTACCTGTGTCTTCTGTGGTGAATCCCGATCCGCATCACCTTATTTGCTGAATGTCACATTTTCTACATGTTCGCCGATGAAAATCCGTGCCATATCGCCTGTTTTGTACCATGCAGGTTTGCCGGGCATGTCGTCGGAGATAACCGTACCGTTGATGCGGAGGTTCTCGAAGCGGATGTTTCTTACCAAGCGGTCGCGGTCGTAGCCGATGATGTGCGACAGTTCGGCATGTGTGCCGTTGTAAGTGATATCCTTGAACAGGACGTTCTCGATGCCTCTTCCGGGAGCGGTACAATACTTCTTATTATAGAAGATGCGGAGGTTGACCAGTTGTCCCCGGCGGAAATCCTCGATGCGGATATTCTCGAAACGTACGTTACGCACCAGGTTGTTGTCGCCTGCATTGATTGCCAGGCAGCCTTGGTAATCTATTTGTTTTTCATGATGGTCAAGGATGTCTATGTTCACATAGTTCAGGTCTTCCATGATTTCGAATTTGCCCGAATCGCCATGCAGGCCGATGAAAATGGGATGTGATACGTCTGCCCAAAGCGTGGAGTTTTGCATGGTGATGTGGCGGCATCCGCCTTTATATCCTAAACGGGTGGCATAGACGGTGGTGCAGTCGTCTGAGTTCCGGCAGAACACTCCGTCGAACAGGACATGGCTGCTGGCAAAGACATTCATGCCGTCTCCCCAACCGTATGAGCTGATAGCCTTGACGTTGCGGATGGTGACATGTTCCGACTCACCGGTGGGGCATTGGGTGGTAATCAGTCCCTCTATCTCTACGTTGCGCGAGCAGCTTACCCTGATTCCTTCTCCTCTTTTGTCGGGATGCACAATGCCTCGGCCTGCTATTTTCACATCGTGTGCATCCTTGACGTGAATGCATCCTTTTACTACCGCACCTCCGGCTACATAAACAGTGGTTCCTGATGGGACGTTGAGCGTATCGCCCGGCAATTGGTGCACGCCGGGTGCAAAGTAGATAAAGTCTTTCGTCGTCCGGGGATTTGCCGGACGGTTTGTGTCGATGGGGTTGGCAAAGAGGTGCAGATTATGGAAGATATCGCCGTTTACCTCTACCGAGAGATTGCGCGGCCTGTCCAGTCGGAACGTGATGCTGCGCCCGTCTACATCAGGCAGGATGTTGTAAGAGAGGGGGCGGATACGTGCCTGTTCAATCGGTGCGTTTGCCGTGACTTTCACTTCTACCGTACCGGAAAAGTCGAAATAAGCCAAAGAGGCGAGTTCTACGTTGTCGGGAGCTTTTACCTTGACGGCATACGTATCTACGTTTTTCCATTCGCCTTCCGGTGTTCTTACCTGGACAGTGAAGTCTTGTTTCATTGTAACTTCTTCGGATGCGGGAGCCGGATAGGTGACCAGTTCTTGTCCCCGGCATATTGTTGGATTTCCTGATACCAACAACAAGGCAAGTGCTGCCAGAAAAATGTGTTTTCGTTTCATCATGAATGTTATTTATAAATGTTAGACTTTGGGTATATATACGGACAAGTAGGGGATAACACTTAGTGAAAATCGGTTTTTTTTGGAAAAAACTTCGATTTAGAGTGTCACACAATTATTTGAGACTTTCTACTGTTATTTCATATTATATTGATTATGAGTTTGTTATTTGCTTATTGGTCTGTATCCATTGCATGAGATAGCTTTGATTGGTAAAAAGTTTTGTATTTCTTATCTCCTCTTTACATTTGCAGCGTAATCATAAAACCAAAACACTAATGGCATGGAAAACCGTATTAAACTATCTGACCGGTTGATAACCGAATATTATGAAGAATACCGCCAATCCGTCTTCTTCTATATTTGCCGGCGCATCGAGAACAGGAGCGATGCGGAAGACCTGATTCAGGATGCTTTTCTACGATTGCTTGAATATCGGATGATGATCCGCCGTGACACGCTGAAGTATTTTCTTTTTACTATTGTGCGTAATCTTTTGAACGACTACCTGCGTCGTTATTATAAAAGGCAGGAAATCGATAGGTATTTATATGATACGCTCCCGGTCACGACCGTGGAGCCTGAAAGCCGGATGGTAGCGGACGAACTTCGGAGGCTGGAAAGCCGACGGGTGTCCGCGCTTCCGGAACAGCGCCGCAAGGTATATATAATGAGCCGTTTTCAGGATAAGCCGGCAGACGATATAGCGGAGGAGTTGAACCTGTCGAAGCGTACGGTGGAGAATCATCTCTTCATCAGTCGCAAGGAGGTGCGCGAGTTCATCCGCCAATGTATATGAGTTTGTAAGTTTTTGAGTTTTTTAGTTGGTAAGTTTTTTAGTTGGGGCATGACAGGGACTTGTAAACGGGGAAATTCAAGAACGGATGGATTTGAAAGTATAAAACAAGAGACAATAAAATAGAGTTTATGTAAATTAGTTATGATAGTTCCAAGGGTTGATTTTAATTCTGAGATTATGCAGTGCCATACATGTGGAAAAGATGTTTTCTACAAAGTTGTTTGCCCTGAGCCTGC